>CANGYC010000001.1 GCA_947457975.1 Comamonadaceae bacterium
CATAATCGTCGGTTTTCCCTGTTCGGCAGGGCAGCTGAAGATGCGCCGTATGGGCGCTTCTTATTAGCTACCGACCAGAACCCTGTCCAGGTCGCGGGCCTTTCAAGTCAGCAACCAGGGCCTTGGCGACATTGCAGCCTGGCTGCTTGGCAGCTCACCGCGCTGCAGGTTAAGGCCTAAAAGTTGCCAAGGAGTTGCCGAGGGCCGAGGGATTTTTAAAGCTCGAAGGACTCATCATGAAACGCACTTATCAACCGTCCAAAGTCAAACGCGCCCGCACCCACGGCTTCCTGGCCCGCATGCGCACCCGTGGTGGCCGTGCCGTCATCAACGCACGCCGCGCCAAGGGCCGCAAGCGCCTGGCTGTCTAAGTCCAGGCCCTTTGGTCCGGTTGGCGGGCAAGGCCTTGTTGCGGCTCAAGACTCGGGCGCAGTTCCAGGCGGTGCTCGCCCAGCGCGTCATTGCCAAGTCCGAGCACTTTGCGCTTCATCGCCACAGCCTCGAGGGCAGCGCCACGGCCGCTGGTCAGCCGGCCATGCCGCAGGCGCTCAGCGCCCCTTCGGCCGCAGTGGCCCGCCCCCTGTTCTCTCCGCTCGGGCTCTGGCTGGGCGCCATGGTTCCCAAGCGCTGGGCCAAGCGCTCTGTCACCCGGCACGCCATCAAGCGCCAGATTTATGACGTCGCCGATGCCATGCTGCCCACGCACGACCAGGCAGCCTATCTGGTGCGCTTGCGCACCGGCTTTTCCCGTCAGCACTTTCTCAGCAGTTCGTCCGAGCAGCTCAAGCAGGCCGTTCGAGCCGAGCTGCAGGGGCTGATGGCCCGCGTGTCTCCACCGGCCTGAACCGAACATGTCGTCTTTGTTCACCACCGTCTCTCGATGGCCGCAGGCCTGCTTGATGGCCTTGGTGCGCGCCTATCGCTTGCTGCTCAGCCCCAGCCTGGGCTCGGCCTGCCGCTTCGAGCCCAGCTGTTCGGCCTATGCCCTGCAGGCGCTCGAGCAGCATGGCGCGGCCGGCGGCACCTACCTTACCCTGCGCCGGCTCGTCCGCTGCCACCCCTGGTGTGACGGGGGCTGCGATCCCGTGCCCTCCACCCTTTTCTCCCACCTGGCCTCCCCCGAGGCCCTGCCTTCCGCAAAGAAGCCTTCATGAATGACATTCGCCGCACCATCTTGTGGGTGATCTTTGGTTTCTCCATGGTCCTGCTCTGGGACCAGTGGCAGATCCATAACGGACACAAGCCCACCTTTTTCCCGCAACCGGCCACGCCGCCGGCGGCCCAGGGCAGCCCGGCCGTGAAGTCCGATGCGGTGCCGGCCCCGGCCGTTGTCGCTGCCGCCGTCACCCCGGGTGCGGGCGTCAGTGCCGTGCCTGGCCTGGGCCAGCCCAGCGCGACGGCGCAGAAGCAGCGCATCGAGGTCAAGACCGACGTGCTGCAGCTGAGCTTTGACAGCGAGGGTGGCTCGCTGGTGCAATCGGTCTTCAAGCAATACGCCGACCTCAATGACACGCGCAAGGGCTTCGTGCTGCTCGATGAGAGCGCAGGCCGCGTGTACGTGGCCCAGTCTGGCCTGATCGGTGCAGCCGGTGCGAGCCTGCCTACCCACAAGACCCTCATGACCGTGGTGCCCGGCGAGCGCGAGCTCAAGGACGGCCAAAACCAGCTGGAGCTGCAGTTCCAGTCGCCCGAGGTGGGTGGCCTCAAGCTGGTCAAGACCTATGTGTTCAAGCGCGGCTCCTACGACATCGCCGTCCGCCATGAGATGGTGAACGTGGGCAATACGCCGGTGACGCCCCAGCTCTACCTGCAACTGGTGCGCGATGGCAACAAGCCCGAGGGCGAGTCGGCCTTTTATTCCACCTTCACCGGTCCGGCCATCTACACAGAAGCCAAGAAGTACCAGAAGGTGGAGTTCACCGACATCGAAAAGAACAAGATCGAGATCGACAAGCAGTCCACCAATGGCTATATCGCCATGGTGCAGCACTACTTCGCCTCGGCCTGGCTGCTGGCCGATGGCATTCAGCGCGATCTCTTTGTGCGCAAGGTCGACAACAACCTCTACGCCGTGGGCATGATTGCCCCTCTGCAGGCCCTGGCGCCCGGCGCCAGCCAGGTGCTCGAGGCCAAGCTCTTCGTCGGTCCCCAGGAAGAAAAAACCCTGGAAGCGCTGGCCCCGGGCCTGGAGCTGGTGAAGGACTATGGCTGGCTCACCATTCTGGCCAAGCCGCTCTATTGGCTGCTGGACAAGCTGCACGGCGTGCTGCAGAACTGGGGCTGGGCCATCGTGGCGCTGGTGCTGCTGCTCAAGATCGCCTTTTACTGGCTAAACGCCAAGGCTTACGCCAGCATGGCCAAGATGAAGGCCATCAATCCCAAGATCATGGAGATGCGTGAGCGCCTGAAGGACAAGCCTCAGGAAATGCAGGTGGCCATGATGAAGATCTACCGCGAGGAGAAGGTCAACCCCATGGGCGGGTGCTTTCCCATCATGGTCCAGATCCCGGTGTTCATCGCCCTGTACTGGGTGCTGCTGTCCAGCGTGGAGATGCGCAACGCTCCCTGGGTGGGCTGGATCCGCGACCTCTCGGCCCCCGATCCCTATTTCATCCTGCCCGTCGTGATGACCCTCACCACGCTGCTGCAAACGGCACTCAACCCCATGCCGCCCGACCCCATGCAGGCCAAGCTGATGTGGTTCATGCCTCTGATCTTCAGCGTGATGTTCTTCTTCTTCCCGGCGGGTCTGGTGCTGTACTGGATCACCAACAACATCCTGTCGATTGCGCAGCAGTGGGTCATCAACACCCGCATGGGTGTGCCGCCCCAGTTCAATATGCCCAAGTTCAAGTAAGGCAGACGCTGCGCTGTGGCACCCTCTTCCTCTGGGAGAGGGTGGGGGTGAGGGCAGCGGTGCCTGGGACCACGCAGATGCTTTGCTGAAAGTTTGCAGCCATGCTTGCCCGCCAGCACGACCCCATCGTCGCCATTGCCACCGCACCCGGCCGCGGCGCCGTGGGCATGGTGCGGGTTTCTGGCCGGAACCTGGCCGCCTTGGCGCAGGCCCTCACCGGTCGCGTACTCCAACCGCGCCTGGCCAGCTACGGCCCCTTTCATGATGCGTCGGGCCAGCCCATCGACCAGGGTCTGGCCCTTTTTTTTCCCGCACCGCACTCCTACACCGGCGAAGACGTGCTGGAGCTGCAGGCCCACGGCGGGCCGGTGGTGTTGCAGCTCCTGGTGCAGCGCTGCCTGCAAGCTGCTGCCGAGGCTGATGCCAGCGGCCGCCCGCGCCTGGCCGGCCTGCGCGCGGCCCAGCCCGGCGAGTTCACGCAGCGCGCTTTTCTCAATGACAAGATCGACCTGGCCCAGGCCGAGGCGATTGCCGACCTGATCGATGCCAGCACCGAGACCGCGGCGCGCTCGGCGGCGCGCTCGCTCTCGGGCGCCTTTTGCGAGGAGATCGCCGGCCTGCTCGAGCAGCTCGTGCACCTGCGCATGCTGGTCGAGGCCACGCTGGACTTTCCCGAAGAAGACATCGACTTCATCGAACAGGCCGATGCCAAGGGCCAGCTGCAGCGCCTGCAGCAGCGCTTGCAGACCGTCATGCAGCGCGCGCAGCAGGGTGCCATCCTGCGCGAAGGCATCAAGGTGGTGATTGCCGGCCAGCCCAACGCCGGCAAGAGCTCGCTGCTCAATGCGCTGGCGGGTGCAGAGCTGGCCATCGTCACCCCCATTGCCGGCACCACGCGCGACAAGGTCTCGCAGCTCATCCAGATCGAGGGCGTGCCCCTGCACGTGGTGGACACCGCCGGTCTGCGCGATCCCGAAGGCGCTGGCGTTGATGAAGTGGAGCGCATCGGCATCGCCCGCGCCTGGGCCGAGATCGAGAGCGCCGATGCGGTGCTCTTCCTGCACGACTTGGTGCGCCACCACGGGCAGGGCGAGGAGGCCCGCGAACACCGCGCCGCTGACCAGGCGATTGCCGAGCTGCTGGCGCGTCAGTTGCCCGCCGCCACGCCGGTGCTGCAGGTCTGGAACAAGGCTGATGCGGCCGCCCCTGAGGCGCTGGCTGCCTGTGAGGGCCTGCGCATCTCCGCCAAGACCGGCGCGGGCCTGGCTGGTCTGCGCCAGCGCCTGCTGGACATCGCCGGCTGGCAGTCCGCACCCGAAGGCCTCTTCATGGCCCGCGAGCGCCACGTGCAGGCCCTGCACACCGTGCGCGTGCAGCTCGAACAAGCCAGCGCGCAGCTCAGCTCGCCCGCTCCCGCCCTGGACCTGTTGGCCGAAGACCTGCGCCAGGCCCAGCAGGCGCTGAGCCACATCACAGGCGAGTTCACACCAGATGATCTGCTGGGCGAGATCTTCTCCAAGTTCTGCATTGGCAAGTAAGGCCGGCCCGTCAGCGCTCATGAGCGATGATGCCCTGACATGCTGCCTGCCTCTTCCCCACCGACCGGCCTGATGGGTCGCGAGCGCCACCTCGCCGCCTTCACCATCTTGCTGGGCATCGCCTTGTCGGTGCTGGACGCCACCAGCATCACCCTGGGCCTGCCGACCATGGCACGCGACCTGGGCGTGCCCGCCGACCAGGCCATCTGGGTCATCAACGCCTTTCAGCTGGCCGCACTGGTGGCCCTGCTGCCGGTGGCCAACTGGGCCGAGCGCAGCAGCTTTCGCCGTGTGTACCTGGTGGGTGCGGCGCTCTGGGGCACGGCGTCTGCGGTGGCGGGCCTGGCCGATTCCTTGCCGCTCCTGATGGCTGCGCGCGTGGCCCAGGGCCTGGGTGCGGCCGGCCTCATGGCTGTCAACATGGCACTGGTGCGCCTGGTGTGGCCGCCGGCGCAGCTCGGGCGTGGCGTGGCCCTGAGCTCGGTGGTGGTGAGCCTGGCCACGGTGTGCGGGCCACTGGTGGCGGCGGCCATTCTGTCGGTGTCGTCCTGGCGCTGGCTGTTTGCCCTGAACGTGCCGGCCTGCGCGCTGGTGCTCTGGCTGGGCTGGCGCACCTTGCCCTTCAATGCACCCACACCCGGGTTGCTGCGCCCGAGCTGGCTGGACATGGTGCTCAATGCCGGCCTCTTTAGCCTGCTGTTTCTGGCCGCCGACTGCGTGGGCCGCTCGCTCAAGTCGGCCGCTCAGCGGACACAGTTCCTGGTGCAAGGGGCGCTGCTCTTGCTTGCCGGCCTCGTCGTGGCCGTGGTGCATGTGCGCCGTCAATCACGCCAGGCCCAGCCCTTGCTGCCACTGGACCTGCTGCGCATCCCCTTGTTTCGCCTCTCGATGATGACCTCCGTGGGCAGCTTTGCCGCGCAGACCATAGCCTATGTGGTGCTGCCTTTCTTGCTGCTGGAAGCCTGGCACGCACCGGCCGCCCAAGCGGGCTTCTTGATGTCGTGCTGGCCCGTCGGCACCTTTGTGGCCGCCTCGCTCGCAGGCCGCTGGATCGGCCGTTACCACAACGGCTGGCTGGGGGCCCTGGGTTTGGCTGGCCAGGCGCTGGGCTTGGCGGGCCTGGCCTGGGTGGCTTCGGTGGGTGGCCCCTACCTTGCCGTGGCCGCTTGCCTGCTCTTGTGCGGGCTGGGCTTTGGCCTGTTTCAGTCGCCCAACAACCACACCCTGATCACCAGCGCGCCGCCCGATCGCTCGGGCGCGGCCGGCGGCATGCTCGCCACCGGCCGGCTGACCGGGCAGACCTTGGGCGCCACCTTGGTGGCTGTGGTGTTTGCTGCCCATGGCCACGCCACTGAACAGTCGATGGCTGAGGCGCTGCTGGTGGCGGCGGTGCTGTCGGCCCTGGCCGCCATCGCCAGCTTTGCGCGCACGCGGCATCCGCTGCAGCCGCTCTGAAGCCGCCTCAGGCGAAGACCAGGCGCCACATCACAGCGTCTGGGCTTTTTTGCCTGCGCGGGAATGCTTGGTATTTCCACTAGTAGACATATCAACTATCTGGCGGTGACAGTCGCGCATGCGGGCGCAGCACAAAGTCGGGCGTTTGCGAACTTCAACGAGCAGGAGACAAGCATGGGTATGAGGACAAATTGGTTGGGCGCCGCCTTGTTGGCGGCGGGCATGGTCGGCGCCGCGCAGGCCCAGACCGTCAAGGTGGGCATCATTGCGCCCTTTTCAGGGCCTTTCGCGCATTACGGCACCTTGTTCAAGGCCGGCGCCGAGGCCTATGTGGCTAGCCAGGGCGGCAAGCTCGCCGGCCAGAACATCGAGTTTGTCTGGCGCGACGAGGGCGGCCCCAACCCTGCCAACACCCGCACTCTCGCTCAGGAACTCGTGGTCAAGGACAAGGTGGACTACATCGGCGGCATCGTCTTCTCGCCAAATGCGTCGGCGGTGGCGCCTGTCATCCAGGAATCGAAGACCCCCATGGTGATCTTCAATGCTGCTACCAGCGACATCACCACCAGGTCCGACTACTACATCCGCACCAGCTATACGCTGTGGCAGGTCACGGTGCCGGCGGCGCAACACGCGGCCAAAAAGGGCTACAAGCGCGTGGTCACGGCTGTTTCGGACTACGCTCCCGGCATTGACGCCGAGACCGCTTTCAAGGCCGAGTTCAGCAAGCTCGGCGGTCAAGTCACCGAGTCCATCCGCATGCCTGTGCGCACCACCGACTTCGCGCCCTTTGCCCAGCGCATCAAGGCCAGCGGCGCGCAGGCCGTCTATGTGTTCCTGCCCGGCGGCCCCCCCAACCTGGGCTTTGTGAAGGCCTACCAGGAAAATGGCCTGCGCCAAGCCGGCATCGAGTTCCTGGGTACTGCCGAGACCGACGAGTTCGACCTGCAAAAGTTCGGCGACAGCGCGCTCGGCCTGACGACCCTGTTCCACTATTCCGGCGCGCGCGACAGCGCCGCCAACAAGGCCTTCGTGGCCGCCGTGAACAAGCAAAACAAGGAGGCGGTCATCAACTACGCCACCGTAGGCGCTTGGGACGGCATGTATGTGATCCACAAGATGATCGAGGCCACCGGCGGTAAGCGCGACGGCGACAGGGCCATGGCTGCGGCCAAGACGCTCAAATGGGAAAGCCCGCGCGGGCCGGTGTCCATTGACCCCAACACCCGCCACATTACTCAGAACGTCTATCTCCGCGTCGTTGAAAAAGGCCCGGGTGGCCTGCTCATCAACAAGGAAGTGCAGACCTTCCCTGCCCAGCCCGACCACGGCCTGGCCAAGTAAGCGCAGCTCAGACCTCGGGGGACGGCGTGACCTTGCTGGCCAACATCCTGATTGATGGCATCGCCTACGGCATGGTGCTGTTCATCATCGCGGTGGGTCTGTCGGTCACCCTGGGGCTGATGCGCTTCGTGAATCTGGCCCATGGCGCCTTTGCCATGACGGGCGGCTACCTGGCCGCCTGGCTGGTGGGCGCGCAGGGCTGGCCATTTGCGTGGGGCGCTCTAGCGGCGGTGGTCCTCACTGGATTGCTCGGCATGCTGCTCGAGGCCTTGGTGCTGCGCAGGCTCTACCGGCGCAGCGAGTTGCAGCAGGTGCTCTTCACCATTGGCCTGACCTTTCTCTTCGTGGCCACCGCCAATCTGCTGGCCGGCCCCGAGGTGCAGCTCATCCCTCTGCCCGGCTGGCTCAAGACGCCGGTCGATCTGGGCATCCGCACCTTGCCCGCGCAGCGCCTGCTGGTCATCGCCGCAGGCCTGGCGGTGCTGCTGCTGAGCGCCTGGGTGCTGGGGCGCTCGCGCTTTGGCATTTGGCTGCGCGCCACGGTGGATAACACCGGCGCTGCTGCCGCTTTAGGCATTCCGGTGCAGTGGGTTTATGCACTGACCTTTGGCGTGGGCGCTGCCCTGGCCGGGCTGGGCGGCATCCTGGGCGCCGAGCTCATGCCCCTGGAGCCCTACTACCCCATCAAGTACCTGGTGCTCGTGTTGGTGGTGGTGGCCGTGGGCGGCATGGGTAGCATCACCGGTTCGGCGGTGGCTGCCCTGGCCTTGGGCACCATCGAGACCGCGAGCAAGTACCTGGCTTCGGACTGGGGTAGCCTGTTTTTCTTCCTGTCCATGGCGCTTTTCCTGGCCTGGCGCCCGCAGGGGCTGCTGGTGGCCCGGCGCACCTGAACACCCGGCCCTGCTCTCATGACCGGCCTGACCCTTCATGCCCCGCCGCTGTGGCGCCAGGTGCTGCCCTATGCGGCCTTGCTGGGCTTGGCGCTGCTGATCTATTTTGTGTTCCCGGACCAGTTGCCCATGGCTGCGCGCATTGCGGCCCTGGCCATCTTCGTGATGTCACTGGACCTGGTGGTCGGCTACGGCGGGCTGGCCACGCTGGGCCATTCGGCCATGTACGGCGTGGGCGCCTACGCGGCCGGCCTGCTGGCCACGCACCTGACGGGCAACCCGCTGCTGGGCCTGCTGGCTGGCGCTTGCGCAGGCGCGCTGCTGGCGTTCCTGAGCGGGCTTTTTCTGTTGCGCTATGAGGGCCTGACCTTTTTGATGCTGACCATCGCCATCAGCCAGATCGCGCAGAACCTGGCCAGCAAGCTGCGCCAGTGGACGGGCGGCGATGATGGACTGTCTGGATTCACCATCAACAAAATCCTGGGCTTGGCCTCGTTTGACCTGCAGGGCCGGGTGGCCTTTGTCTACTGCTTTGCCGTGATGTTCATCAGCCTTTGGCTGATGCGCAGGCTGATGGCCTCGCCATTTGGCCTGGCCTGCGTGGGCATCCATCAGAACCGCCAGCGCATGGCGGCCCTGGGCACGCGCATCCGCTGGCAGCTGCTCAAGCTCTACACCATCTCCGGCGCGTTCGCCGGCATCTCGGGTGCGCTGGCCGCCCAGGTGGCGCAGATCGTGGGTCTTGATACCCTGGGCTTTGAACTTTCGGCCGAGGCCCTGGTGATGCTGGTGCTGGGCGGCGCCGGTAACCTGTGGGGCGCGCTGGTGGGCACGGTGGTCTTTGCCAGCATCCACCACTGGGCCTCCACGCTCAACCCCTATCACTGGCTGTTCATCATTGGCGGCATGCTGGTGATCATGGTGCTGGTGCCGCGCGAGCGCTGGGGCCAGGCTTTGTCTCGGCGGCTGCAGGTGTTCAGGCGCGCGGCCACGCCGGCGGGAGCGTCCTCATGAGCGCGCTGCTGCTCGAGACCCGGCAGCTGCGCAAATCGTTTGGTGGCCTGCAGGTTACCCGGGACATCAACTTGCACCTGCAGGCCGGGGAGAAGGTTGGTCTGATTGGGCCCAATGGCGCGGGCAAGACCACGCTGATCAACCTCATCACCGGCGTGCTGACGCCCAGCGCCGGCAGCGTGTGCCTGGCCGGCGAGGATGTGAGCGCGTTGAGCCAGGCCCAGCGTGTCAAGCGCGGCCTGGTGCGCACCTTCCAGATCACCCAGCTTGCGCCCACCTTGCCGGTGCGGCTGCAGGTGGAAATGGCTATTCACGAACGCGAGGGTTCCATCGGCCGACTCTGGCGGCCGCTAGGCAGTTACAGCGCGGTGCAGGGCGAGGCCCAGAGCATCTTGCAGTCCCTGCGCATGGACGCGCTGGCTGCACGCGCCCCCGTGGAGCTGGCCGATGGCGAGCCGCGTCTGGTCGAGATCGCGCTGGCCATGGCCTTGCGCCCGCGCGTGCTGCTGCTTGACGAGCCCATGGCCGGCGTGCCATCCGGCGAGCGCCAGGTGGTGCTCCAGGCCCTGGACGGTCTGCCCGCAGACTTGGCGATCCTCATGATCGAGCACGACATGGATTTGGTTTTCAATTTCGCCGACCGCATGATGGTGCTGGCCGAAGGCGCGGTGCTGGCCGAGGGCAGCCCGGCAGAGATCCGTCGCCACCCGGCGGTGCGCGCGGCCTATTTGGGCGAGGAGGGCTAAAGCATGGCTTTGCTGGAAGTCAGTGACCTGCACGCCGGTTATGGCCCAGTGCAGGTGCTGCACGGCATTGAATTGGCCGTTGAGCCCGGCGAGCGACTGGCCCTGATTGGCCGCAACGGCGTGGGCAAGACCACATTGCTCAAGGCCTTGATGGGGCTGGCCGATGTGCGCCGGGGCGCGGTGCGTCTGGAGGGCCGCCCCCTGGGCCAGACCGGGCCTGGCGCCCGCGCGCTGGCGGGCCTGGGCTATGTGCCTCAGACGCGCGACATCTTTCCTTCGCTCACGGTGGAGGAAAATTTGATCGCCGGTCTCAAGGGCCGACCGGTGCGCTGCGTGCAGGAGGCTTATGAGCTGTTTCCGCGCCTGGCCGAACGCCGGCGCAATGGCGGTAGCCAGCTCTCCGGCGGCGAGCAGCAGATGCTCAGCGTGGCGCGCACGCTGCTGGGCCAGCCGCGGCTCTTGCTGCTCGATGAGCCGCTGGAGGGACTGGCGCCCATCATCTGCCAGGAGCTCATGGCTGCTTTCACCCGGCTGGCCAGCCAGACCGGCGTGGCCGTGGTGCTGGTCGAACAAAAGGTCGATGCGGCGCTGCGCTTTGCGCAGCAGGCCATCGTGCTCGAGCGCGGCGCCGTGGTCCACCGGGAAGCCTGCCACAGCCTGAGCGCGCGGCCCGAGTTGCTTGAGCGCTATGTGGGCGTCGCGGGTGCCCATTGAATCTAAAGAGGGAACTCTCACATGACCACTGACTCCGTGCCAGCAGCCCCCGCTGGCGTGCCCGTGCTGGACGTCGATCCGTTTTCCAACGCACTGCTCGCCGACCCCTATCCCTACCATGAGCGCCTGCGCGCGGCTGGCCCCGTGGTGTGGATGCCCAAGTACGGTATCTATGTCACCGGCCGCCATGAGCCGGTGCGCCAGGTCCTCAACGACCACGAGAGCTACATCTCTTCGGCGGGCGTGGGGCTGGCCAACTTCAGCAAGGAGCCGCCCTTTCGGCCCAAGAGCCTGATCCTGGAGGCCGACCCGCCCAATCACACCCGCGCGCGAACCATCCTCTCGCGCATCCTGTCGCCGCGCACCGTCGCCCAGATCCGTGAAAGTTTTGCCCAGGAGGCCGACCACCTGCTCGACGGCGTGCTCGAGGCGGCCCGCCGCGGCGAGATCGTCGACGGCGTCCCGCGCATCGCCGAGGCCTATCCGCTCAAGGTCTTTCCCGACGCCGTGGGCCTGGGATCCGATGGTCGTGAGAACCTGCTGCTTTACGGCGACATGATTTTCAACGCCTTCGGCCCGCGCAACGAACTGCTGATCCGTTCGGCCGAGAAGGTGCAGCCAGTGACGGCCTGGATCATGGCGCACTGCCAGCGCGCCATGCTGCGCCCCGGCGGCTTTGGCGACCAGATTTACCAGGCCGCCGACGCCGGCGAGATCAGCCAGGATGAGGCGCCCATGCTGGTGCGATCTTTCCTTTCGGCGGGCGTGGACACCACGGTCAATGGCATCGGCAATGCCTTGTGGTGCCTGGCCACCAACCCCGAGGCCTATGCCAGGCTCCACGCAGATCCCAGCCTGGCGCGTCAGGCCTTCGAGGAATCGCTGCGCTACGAGTCGGCCGTGCAGACCTTTTTCCGCACCACCTCGCGCGAGGTGGAACTGACGGGGATCCCCATGCCCGCCGGCTCCAAGGTGCTGACCGTGCTGGCCGCCGCCAACCGAGACGAGCGCCAGTGGCCGGACCCCGATCGCTTTGACATCGGCCGCCGGCCCACCGGTCACATGGCATTTGGCTCGGGCATCCACGGCTGCGTGGGCCAGGTGGTGGCTCGGCTGGAGGGCGAGCTCATCCTTGCGGGCATCGCCAAGCGCTTTGCACGTATCGAATTGGCGGGCGAGCCCACGCGCCGCCTGAACAACACCTTGCGCGCGCTGGCCTCGCTCCCCCTGCGCTTGATCCCCGCCTGATCGTCGACTGATTTGCCATGCCTGTTATTTATCTGATCACCCACGAAGGCCAGCGCACCGAGCTGCACGTCCCGCAAGGCCAAAGCGTCATGCAGGCAGCGGTGGCCGCTGGCGTGCGGGGCATCGTTGGCGAGTGCGGCGGCTCTGCCATGTGCGCCACCTGCCACGTCTACATCGACCCGGCTTGGCTGGACAAGGTCCAGCCGCCGCTGTCCAACGAGCTCGAGATGCTGGAGTGCACCTCTAGCGAGCGCTTGCCGCAAAGCCGGCTGTCCTGCCAGATCAAGGTCCACGCCGAGCTCAATGGGCTGGTGCTGCGAATGCCGGCCAGCCAGCAATGAAGGCCGCCCAGGTCGCAACGCAGGTCGAGCGCCCTTCGGCGCTGATCGACCTCGACCGCTATGTGCCGGGCTATCTCACTTGGATTTCCAACAAGCTTTCGGGCGGGGCTTCGCAGGCCTACCTCACAGCTTTCGGCACCGGGATCGAAACCTGGCGTCTGCTGGTGCTGCTGGCCATTGAGCGCACCTTGTCGGCTCAGTACGCCTGCCGGGTGATCGGCATGGACAAGGCCTCGGCCAGCCGGGCCTTTAAGCGCATGCAGTCCGACGGGCTGATCACCATTGGGCTGGATGCGAATGACGGCCGCCTGCGCCTGGCCAGCATCACGGCCAAGGGCCAGGCCCTGCACGACGAGATCCGCGAGCTGGCCCTCGAGCGCGAACGCGCCCTGCTGTCCCCCTTGTCCTCCGAGGAGCAGGAGGTGCTGCTCGATCTGCTGCGCCGCCTGCACGACAACCTGCCGGCTGTCGAGGATGCCACCCGGCGCTACCTACAGCAGCGCCATCCGCAGGCGCTGCGCAAACGAGTCAACCGACCAGGCGCCAACAAAGGCCAGCCATGAGTGGGGATCCGATTGTGATTGTGGGTGCCGGACATGCGGCGATGGCGCTGTGCGCCAGTCTGGTCGATGCCGGCCACGGCCCACGCGTGTGTCTGGTCGGCGACGAAGACGCGCTGCCCTACCAGCGCCCGCCTCTGTCCAAGGCCTTCCTGAAAAACCCCGATGAGCCAGCGCAGCCGCTGCGCGATGCGGCTTGGTTTGCCGCGGCCGGCGTGCAGTGCCTCCTGGACGATCCCGTCCAGTCCCTGGATCGTCAAGCCCACAGCCTGGGCCTGCGCTCGGGCCGCAGTCTGGCCTACGGCCAGCTGGTGCTTGCGACTGGCGCACGCGCACGCCGCCTGCCCGGCTGGCCTGCAGCGTCCAATGTCCATGTGCTGCGCAGCGCGCAGGACGCGCGCGCCCTGCGCGAGGCCTTGGCGGCCTGCCGCTCACTCACCATCCTGGGCGGCGGGTTCATCGGCCTGGAGGTGGCGGCCACCTGCGCGGCCCTGGGCAAGCCGGTGACGGTGCTCGAAGCGGGTCCGCGCCTGATGGGCCGGGCCGTTTCCGAGGCGCTGTCCGCGCATGTGCTCGCGCAGCACCGGGCTGCCGGCATCCGCATCGAGCTGCTGGCGGAAGTGGGCGCCCCCAGCTTCAGCCACCAGCGCCTGGTCCGGCTGGATGGTGCCTCGGGCGCATACGCGGTCGATCAGTTGCTGCTTGCCATCGGCGCGCAGCCCAACACCGAGCTGGCCGAGGCGGCCGGCCTGGCCTGCGCCGATGGCATCGTGGTCGATGGCCTGCAGCGCACCAGCGATCCGCAGATCCTGGCCATCGGCGATTGCACGCGCTTTGCGTGGCGCGGCGCCGACCTGCGGCTGGAGTCCATTCAGAACGCGCAGGACCAGGCCCGCGTGGCGGCGGCTACGCTGCTGGGCGGGTCACCGCAGCCTTACCAGCCCCTGCCCTGGTTCTGGTCCGAGCAGGGCAGCATGCGCTTGCAGATGGTGGGTCTGCTGGATCCCGGCCCGGTACGCACCGTGCAGCGTGCCGGTGCCCAGCCCGGCAGCTTCAGCCTGTTTCACTTCCAGCAGGAACTGCTGCGCTGTACTGAGGCGGTCAATGCGCCGGCCGACTTCATGGTCGCGCGCAAGCTGCTGGAGGCCGGCGTTCAGCCCACGCCCGAACGGATCGCAGATCCCGCTCAGCCGTTGCGCACCTTGTTGCCTGCGGCGGGCTGAGTCGCTGGGGCCCGCGATGAGCCGGCCGCGCGAAGAGGCCCCAAGCTATGCAAGTCGGGGCCGCTCCATCGGCCTTGCTCAGGCGAACATGAAGCGCCCGCGCATGCGGCCGGTGGTGTCGACCAGGAAGGCTTCGCCCATGGCGGGGTACTGGTCGGTGAGGTCGGTCATGTTGACCTGGTGCGTGACCCACACCTCGAATTGCCGCTCGGGAATCTGTGCAAGCCGTACGCGCAGCTGTGCGGTCTGGGCGGCCTGCGGGCGGCTGTCGCCGAAGGTGGAGTTCAGGGCCGGCCACTCGGTGGCGCTGCCAAAGGCCAGCTCGGCCGTGTGTCGGCAGCGGCACCACTGGCTGCTGCGCACCTCGCGCGGCAGCAGCTTGCGCTGGGCGAACCATTGGCCCAGACGCTTTGATTGCTCGCGGCCGGCCAGACTGAGCTGGCGCTGCGTGCCGCATTCATCGAGCCGGAAGCCGGGGGGGTCGCCCAGGCCGGGCTCGGTCTGGGCATGGCGGATCAGCACGGCGCAGCCGCCCTGGCGCAGCTGCCCGGCGAACACGGCCGCTTCCCTGACCTGGTTGTTGGCATAGGCGGGGCCCAGCGCCAGGCCGGCTGCGCCCACCAATAGCTGCCGGCGGCGGGGGCCGTGCGTTTTCAAGGAAATGGCTTCGTGCTGCATGACGCGCATCATGCCAAGGCGGACGCGGCCCAGTGCGCTGCAGGGTCATGCGGCCAGCGCCGCTCAGCCTCAGTGCCCGTCGAAGTCCACCAAGGTGAACAGCGGCAGGCCCGAGGCCTTGAGCCGCGCCGAGCCGCCCAGCTCGGGCAGGTCGACGATGGCGGCGCCCTCGATCACCGTGGCCCCGAGTTTTTCCAACAGCCTGCGGCCGGCCATCATGGTGCCGCCGGTGGCGATCAGGTCGTCGATCAGCAGCACGCGCTGGCCGGGCTGCACCGCATCGGTGTGCAGCTCCACCGTAGCGCTGCCGTACTCCAGCTCGTAGGTTTCCTCCACGGTGGTGAAGGGCAGCTTGCCTTTCTTGCGGATCGGCACGAAGCCCACGCCCAGCTCGTAGGCCACCACCGCGCCCAGGATGAAGCCGCGCGCATCGAGCCCGGCCACCACGTCGGGCCGCAGCGCCGGGTCCATGTAGCGGTGCACAAAGGCATCGACCAGCACCCGGAAGACGCGTGGGTCCTGCAGCAGCGGCGTGATGTCGCGGAACTGCACGCCCGGGGCCGGCCAGTCGGGCACGGTGCGGATATGGCGACGCAGGAAGTCATGCACATTCATCACGGTCACGGCGGATTCATCCTTTGAGCAGTTTGTCTTCAGCCAGCGCCAGCGCGGCCGGCCGGCCTGAGAGCACCAAGGTGTCGCCACCCTCGAGCAAGGAGCCGTCGTCGATGGGCACACTTTGCCCGCCCGCGCGGCGCAGGCTCACCACGCGCACCCCCACGGCGTGCAGCGCC
This sequence comes from Comamonadaceae bacterium, assembly GCA_947457975.1. Taxonomy (GTDB): domain Bacteria; phylum Pseudomonadota; class Gammaproteobacteria; order Burkholderiales; family Burkholderiaceae_C; genus Polaromonas. Next base: position 15,406 of record CANGYC010000001.1, read on the forward strand.
AGCGCGTCCAGCGGCTTGCCCGCCAGTCTGGCGCCAGGCGGCAGGTTGACGGTGGACAGCCGCTCCTGCTCCATCTCATGCAGGCTGCTGTCGTCGGCGCCGTGGAAGTAGCCGCGCAACAGGTTGTAGCGGGCGTCTCGCTGGTCCTGCACCAGGCGGATCACGCGCCGCATGGGCACGCCCACCAGGGCCAGCGCGTGGCTGGCCAGCATCAGGCTGCCCTCAATGGCCTCGGGCACCACTTCGGTGGCGCCGGCGGCCTGCAGTTGTTCGAGGTCGTGGTCGTCCACCGTGCGCACGATCACCGGTACGCTGGGTGAATGCTCGCGCACATTGGCCAGCACCTTCAGCGCACTGGCGGTGTCCAGGTAGGTCACCACCACGGCGCTTGCGCGGGCCAGGCCCGCGGCCATCAGCGACTGCGGCCGCACCGCGTCACCAAACACTACCGAGTTGCCGGCGGCGGCGGCCTGGCGCACGCGGTCGGGGTCGAGGTCGAGCGCGATGTGCGGAATGTCTTCCTTGTCCAGCATGCGGGCCAGATTTTGGCCGCAGCGGCCGTAGCCGCAGATGATCACGTGCTTGTGGGTATTGATGGCCTTGCGGGCGATGCTGGTCATCTGCAGCGACTGCTGCATCCATTCGCTGCTCACCAGCTTCATGACGATCTGATTGGCGCTCAGGATGATGAAGGGTGTGGCCAGCATGGACAGCACCATGGCCGCCAGCACCGGGTTGAGCAGGCTGGCGGGCACCAGCCGGCTGTCCTGCGCCAGCGTGAGCAGCACAAAGCCAAATTCGCCGGCCTGCGCCAGGTACAGGCCCGTGCGCAGCGCCACGCCTGCCGTGGCCCCCAGCACCCAGGTCAGGGCCGTGATGAGGGCCAGCTTGAGCAGCACCGGCACCAGCAGCAGCACCAGCACCAAGGGCCAGTTGCCCGCCACCTCGCGCCAGTCGAGCATCATGCCGATGCTGATGAAGAACAGGCCCAGCAGCACGTCGTGGAAGGGCCGGATGTCGGTTTCCACCTGGTGCTTGTATTCGGTCTCGGAAATCAGCATGCCGGCCACGAAGGCGCCCAGCGCCAGGCTCAGGCCGGCCAGTTCGGTGAGCCAGGCCAGCGCCAGCGTTACCAGCAGGAGGTTGAGCACAAAGAGCTCTTCGCTCTTGCGCCGCGCCACCAGGGTGAGCCACCAGCGCATCACGCGCTGACCGCCTGTGAGCAGCACGCCCACCAGCACCGTGGCTTTCAAGAGGGCCAGGGCCAGCGCACCGAAGAGTTCTTCGGCTGGCGAGCCCAAGGCAGGAATGATCACCAGCAGGGGCACCACGGCCAGATCTTGAAACAGCAGGATGCCCATCACGCGGCGGCCATGCTCGGTCTCGAGCTCCAGGCGTTCGGCCAGCATCTTGACCACCAGCGCCGTGCTGCTCATGGCCACTGCGCCTGACAGCGCCAGCGCGGCCTGCCAGGACAGGTTCCACAGGCGGGGCGCGCCCCAGCTCAGCAGCAGTGAGCCGCCCACCACCAGCAGCATGGTCAGCACCACCTGGCACAGGCCCAGGCCGAACACGTGCCGGCGCATCGCGCGCAGCTTGCCCAGGTTGAATTCCAGGCCAATGACGAACATCAGGAACACCACGCCGAATTCGCCCAGGTGGCGCACGCTGTCCGCGTTGTCCGCCAGGGCCAGCGCATTCGGGCCGATGACCACGCCCACCGCCAGGTAGCCCAGCACGGGCGGCAGCTTGAGGTAGCGGCAGACCACCACGCCCATCACCGCGGCCAACAGGTAAAAGAGCGTGAGTTCGAGTCCAGACATCGTCCAAGCATGGTAGCGGATGCCTCTGCGGCGGCTCACTAGAATGCGGTCATGACCCTCGGCGCCAAGACCTTCGATCCTGCACAGTCGCTGGCACTGGCCCGCAAGACCTTCGAGATCGAGGCAGCGGCCGTGCTGGGCCTGGCGGCGCGCGTTGGTGCAGACTTCAGCCGTGCCGTGGACCTGATGCTGGCGTGCCGTGGCCGCATCGTGGTCATGGGCATGGGCAAGAGCGGCCACATCGGCCGCAAGATTGCTGCCACGCTCGCCTCCACCGGCACCCCCGCCATGTTCGTGCACCCCGCCGAGGCCAGCCATGGCGACCTGGGCATGATCACGGCCGAGGACGTGGTGCTGGGCATCTCCAATAGCGGCGAGAGCGAAGAGCTCACCAATCTGCTGCCCACGCTGCGCCGCCAGCAGGTCAAGCTGATCGCCATGACCGGTGGCCTGGGCTCCTCCCTGGCGCGCCATGCCAATGTGGTGCTGGACACCAGCGTGTCGCAGGAAGCTTGTCCGTTGAACCTGGCGCCCACCGCCAGCACCACGGCCCAGCTGGCCATGGGTGACGCCCTGGCCGTGGCCCTGCTCGATGCACGCGGCTTCAAGCCGGAAGACTTTGCCCGTTCACACCCCGGCGGATCGCTCGGCCGCAAGCTGCTCACGCACGTGAGCGATGTCATGCGCACAGGCGAGGCCGTGCCGGCTGTCGGTGCGGACGCGGGTTTTAGCGAACTCATGCGCGAGATGAGCAGCAAGGGTTTGGGCGCCACCGCCGTGGTCGATGAGCAGCGCCGCGTGCTGGGCATCTTCACCGACGGCGATCTGCGCCGCCTGGTCGAGCAGGGCCAGGACCTGCGCCAGCTGCGTGCGGCCGATGTGATGCATGCCCAGCCGCGCACCCTGCAGGCCACAGCCTTGGCGGCCGAGGCGGCTGCGCTCATGGAGCAGCACCGCATCACCAGCGTGCTGGTGGTGGACGAGGCCGCGCGCCTGTGCGGCGCGCTCAACAGCAACGATCTCATGCGGGCCAAGGTGATCTGATGACCCTGCCAGCCAGTCACCCGCCTGCCCTGTCCTTCACCCCCGAGCAGTTGCTGCCCGCGCAGGACGTGCGCGTGGCCTTCTTCGATGTCGATGGCGTGCTCACCGACGGCGGCCTGTATTTCAGCGAGCACGCCGAGCGTGCGGCGCCCACCGGCCAGTTCTACGTGGCCAGTGAGACGATCAAGCGCTTCAACACCCTGGACGGTCATGGCCTGAAGCTGCTGCAAAAGGCGGGCATCACGCCCGTGGTGATCACTGGCCGCGACAGCCTGGTGCTGCGTGCGCGCCTGGATGCCCTGGGCATCACGCATGCCTATTTCGGCACGGAAGACAAGCGCCCCGCGGCCGAAGAGACCCTGGCCAAGCTGGGCCTGGACTGGCACCAGGCCGCGGCCATGGGCGACGACTGGCCCGATCTGCCGGTGATGCGCCGCGCTGCCGTCAGCTGCGCTCCGGCGCATGCCCATGCAGAGGTGCGTGCGGCTGCTCACCATGTGACGCAGGCCGCCGCCGGCCATGGTGCCGTGCGCGAGTGGTGCGACCTGCTGCTCACGGCCACCGGACACTACGCACGCCTGTTGGGCGACTACTTGCGATGAATCTGCCGGACCTTTTTCCGGCGCCCACCGCGGCAAATCTGCGCCCTCGGCAGCTGCTGCGCGCTGTGCTGGCCGTCTGGGACCGCTTGGCGATTTACCTGCCCATGGTGCTCATGGCCGTGCTGGCCTTGCTCACCTACTGGATGGTGCGCCTGGCGCCGCAGTTGGCCGAGCCGCAGGAACCACAGCCCAAGACGCACGAGGTCGATTTCTTCATGCGCGGCGCCACCATGCGCACCTATGACAAGGACGGTCGCCTGCAGAGCCAGCTCTTTGGCGCCGAGATGCGGCATTACGACGACAGTGCCACGGTCGAGGTCGACCATCCCCGCTGGAAGTCCACGGCACCCGATGGGCGCGTGACGCATGCCACCGCCCGACTGGCCCTTAGCCGCGACGATGGCTCGGAACTGCAGCTCTTCAATAACGCGGTGGTGGTGCGCGATGCGCTGACCACCGCGCGCAGCGGCATGCTGCCTCGCCAGGAGTTTCGTGGCGACTTCCTGCATGTCTTCGCCAAAGACGAGCGCATGTTGTCGCACCTGCCCGTGCGCTTTTTCAGTGGTCAGGATGAATTCAGCGGCGAGAGCTTTCGCTATGACCACCTTAACCGCACAGTCGAACTCGAAGGCCGCGCCAAGGCGCGCATCATGCCCCGGGCCACACCCTCTCAGCCCTCTTCTGCACGTCGCCCCTGAGCGAAAAGGGTGGCAAAGGGCGGCAAAGGGCCGCAAAGGGTGCGTCGACCTCAGCGCGCTTTTTTTGCGGGCATGAAAAAACCCTGGTGCCAAGGCGCCAGGGTTTTGGGTGCACGTCGGAACGTGCGCTGCGTCAGGACCGGGCCGAATCGATGTTCAGGCGCGGTCCAGGGACAGCTGGATCAGTAACCGCCGCGGCCACCGCCGCCGCCGCCACGACCGCCGCCACCGTAGGGGCTGCGGAAACCGCCGTCACTGCCGCCGCCGCCGTAGCCGCCGCCGCCCGAACGGCCACCACCGCCGCCGCCGCCGAAGCCACCACCGCTACCGCCGCCGAAGCCACCGCTGCGGGGAGGACGAGCCTCCATCGGACGGGCTTCGTTCACCACCACACTGCGGCCGCCCATGGACTGGCCGTTCATGCCGTTGATGGCGGCTTGCGCCTCGGCGTCGCTGCCCATTTCCACGAAGCCGAAGCCCTTGGAACGACCGGTGTCGCGCTCCATCATGACTTTGGCGCTGGTCACAGAACCGAATTCAGAAAAGGATTGCTGCAGATCTTCGTCGCGCACCGAGTACGGCAGATTGCCGACGTAAAGTTTGTTGCCCATCTTGGGACTCCTAAAAACACTGAAACGAAAGCGATGGAGTCCCGAAAGCACAAACGCGCGAAACTGACCAATCACCTGACTTGCGTGGTGGTCGCCCTCCACGCCCAAAGGATTATGCGCGAGATTGCTTAAATGCCGTCAAGGAAAGTAACTGGTGATTACCCTTTTTTCTTTCATCTTGCCAATGGGCGAGGCTGTAAATTCCCAAAACTTGACCGGCGTCTTTGCGAAACCCAAAAAATCCATTTAATTCAATGACTTACAAAAAGTCATCAAGAAACTAAACGGCCAAACCATACTCGGCCGTGAAACCCGGGCTGTGGTTTTTTTACCGATATTCTTCAGTTTGCCGGGCGTCCTGCGCGCCAAATAGGCCGGCCTGACGCCCGGGCCGGCGCGGGAATCCCCGCGCGCCTGGGGCTTACCAGTTCACTTCCCGGTCTGGGGTGGCGCCGATGCGGTGCACGCTCAGGTCGGCGCCTTCGAACTCTTCTTCCTGCGACAGACGCAGCCCGACGCTTGCCTTGATGAGGCCATAGACCAACCAGCCGGCCAGGCCTGCCCAGGCCACGCCCATGGCGGTGCCGATCAGCTGCGCCGATAGGTTCACCCCGCCCAGGCCGCCGAAGGAAGCGCTGCCGAAAATGCCGCAGGCGATGCCGCCCCAGGCGCCGCACAGGCCGTGCAGCGGCCAGACGCCAAGCACATCGTCGATCTTCCAGCGGTTTTGCGTGAGCGTGAACATCACCACGAAGATGGCGCCGGCCACGCCGCCCACCACCAGCGCGCCCAGCGGATGCATCAGGTCCGAGCCCGCGCACACGGCCACCAGGCCCGCCAGCGGGCCGTTGTGCACAAAGCCCGGGTCGTTCTTGCCCATGAGCAGCGCCACCAGGGTGCCGCCCACCATGGCCATCAGCGAGTTCACGGCCACCAGGCCCGAGATCTTGTCGATGGTCTGGGCGCTCATCACATTGAAGCCGAACCAGCCCACCGTGAGGATCCAGGCGCCCAGCGCCAGGAAGGGAATGTTCGAGGGCGGGTGGGCCGACATGGCGCCGTCCTTGCGGTAGCGGTTGCTGCGTGCGCCCAGCAGCAGCACGGCCGGCAGCGCCAGCCAGCCGCCCACGGCGTGCACCACCACCGAGCCGGCGAAGTCGTGGAACTCGTCACCCGTGGTGGCCTTGATCCAGGCCTGCACGCCGAACTGCTGGTTCCAGACGATGCCCTCAAAGAAGGGGTAGATCAAACCCACGATCACGGCCGTGGCCAGCAGCTGCGGGTAAAAGCGCGAGCGCTCGGCGATGCCGCCGGAGATGATGGCCGGAATGGCCGCCGCAAAGGTGAGCAGGAAGAAGAACTTCACCAGCTCGTAGCCATTTTTGGCGGCCAGCTGCTCGGCCCCCACGAAAAAGTGCGTGCCGTAGGCCACGCCGTAACCGACCACGAAATAAACCACGGTGGAGACTGAAAAATCCACCAGGATCTTGACCAGGGCATTGACCTGGTTCTTCTTGCGTACGGTGCCCAGCTCCAGAAAGGCAAAGCCCGCATGCATGGCCAGCACCATGATGCCGCCCAGGAGAATGAACAGCGCATCTGAGCCCTGTTTTAGTGCTTCCATGAAAGATGATTCCTTTAAAACGACGAAATCACGCCTTGTTTTGGTGCACGAGCCCACAAAACACGCATGATGCACCAAAGAAAAGCAAGATTTGCGCCTGTGCGCGGGTTCGGTGCGTCGTTCGGTGGGCGGCTCACGTAATATCGGGGCGATGGCCGGTACCGGTGGGTTCGCCGGCGCAGCACCTTCTCACGCATGCCTGAAGACGCCAGCCTTCCCTTTTATTCGGCCCATGAGCTCATGGCGCTGGGCCGCCGTGGCCAGCAGGCCCCGCCCTGTTCGCACTGCGGTGCGCTCGCCTGTGCAGGCTGGGAGTCGGTGCCTGGCGGCTTTGATGCGGCGCAGCTGCGCTGCCTGGGCACACTCAGGCCGGCCGGCGACGAGGACCCGACGCTGCTTGAATACCACCCGCATGGCACCCACGCCTGGTCGGCCGATGCGCCCATTGCCCCGGGCTGGTTCCCCTACAACCGCTGCGACGTCTGGGCCTGCACGACGTGTGAGCGGCCCTACCTGCGCTACACCGAGTACGGCGGCTACTACACCGACCCGCGCATCCGGGCTCTGCATCCCGACCTGGTGGTGACCGAGGAGTCGGGCGGCTGAGTGCCTGCCCAGGTGGCCATGGACGCGCCCCTGGACCTCGTCATCTTCGGCGGCGCCGGCGACCTGTCCTGGCGCAAATTGCTGCCTGCGCTCTACATGGCCCATGTGCATGAGCGCCTGCCGCGGGACACCCGCATCATCGGCATCGGTCGGCACGGCTGGGACCGGCAGGCTTATGTCGACTTCGTGGACCGGAGTGCGCGCACCGTCATGGCCGACGCCTTCCAGAACGAAGCATGGACAGCTTTTCTGGCGCGGCTGGACTTCGTCAGCATGGATGCCACCGAGGCCGCAGGCTACGCCCGCCTGGCCCCGTGCTGTCGCCCGGGATCGACCAAGGTCTTTTACCTGGCCACGGCACCAGGGCTTTTCGCTCAGATCTGCGGGCGACTTCATGAGGCCGGCCTCATCGATCCGCAGGCCCGCGTGGTGCTCGAAAAACCTCTGGGCCACGACCTGTCCTCCGCGCGCGCCATCAACGAGGCGGTGGCATGCTATTTCGACGAGCGACAGGTCTACCGCATCGACCACTACCTGGGCAAGGAGACGGTGCAGAACCTCATGGTGCTGCGCTTTGGCAACGCCATCTTCGAGCCGCTGTGGCGCGCCCCGCACATCCAGAGCGTGCAGATCACCGTGGCCGAGACCGTGGGCGTGGGGACCCGCGCGGGCTTTTACGACCAGACCGGCGCGCTGCGCGACATGGTGCAGAACCACCTGCTGCAGCTCCTGTGCATCGTCGCGATGGAGCCACCGATCTCGCTGGATCCGGACGATGTGCGCGATGAAAAGCTCAAGGTGCTGCGCTCCCTGTGCAGGATGGACCTGCATGATGTCCGGCAGGACACCGTGCGCGGGCAGTACAGCGCGGGCGTGGTCGAGGGCCAGGCTGTTACCGGCTACTGCCAGGAGTCCGGCGTGCCGGCCGCAAGCGGCACCGAAACCTTCGTAGCCTTGCGCGCGCAGGTGCGCAACGCCCGCTGGGCCGGCGTGCCTTTTTTTCTGCGCACGGGCAAGCGCCTGCCGCAGCGGCGCTCGGACATCATCATTGATTACGCCGACCCGCCGTTTTCAATCTTCGCCGACCAGCGCGACGCCCCGCACGCCAACCGCCTGGTGATCAGCCTGCAGCCCGAAGAGTCCATCGAGCTGCAGATGATGGCCAAGGAGCCGGGCTCGGGCATGAAGTTGCGCCCGGCCTTCCTCAAGCTCGACCTGCAGTCGGCCTTCAGCGAGCGCCGCGCTGAGGCCTACGAGCGCCTGCTGGTCGATGTCATCAAGGGCCGCCTGACCCACTTCATGCGCCGCGACGAGCTCGAAGCCGCCTGGCAATGGATCGATCCCATCCTCGAGGCTTGGCAGCAGCTCGGTGAACAGCCCCATCCTTACCCGGCCGGCAGTTGGGGGCCTATCGGCGCCTCGGCCCTGCTCGCCCGCGCCCCCCTTCGCGGGGCCGAGGCGCCGTGAGCCCCGGCCCCTGGCCTGTCTGGCACCAGGCGCCGGATGCCGCTTCAGCGGCGCAGGCGCTGGCCGGGGCCGTGGCCGCGCAGTTGCGCGAGGCCACGGACCGGCGCGGCCAGGCGCTCTTGGCCGTCTCCGGCGGCCGCTCTCCGGTGGCTTTTTTCGAGGCATTGCACAGCCAGGCGCTGCCCTGGGCTCAGGTGACCGTGCTGCTGGCCGACGAGCGTTGCGTGCTCCCTGATGCGCCCGACAGCAATGCCGCCCTGGTGCGCCGGCACCTGCTTAAGGGCCCGGCGGCTGCCGCGCATTTCCTGCCCTTTTTTGACGCGCTGCCGGCCACGGGGCCCGAGCAGGCGGGCCTGGCCGCCCTGGCTGAGGCCCGATTGGCGAAGCTGCCCTGGCCCCTGGATGTGCTGGTGCTGGGCATGGGCGAGGACGGCCACACGGCCTCGCTCTTCCCGGGGGCGCCTGGCCTGGAAGAGGCGCTGTCGGGCCCGGCACGGGTGGCCTGGGTGCGGCCGACCTCGGCGCCGCACGCCCGCCTGACCCTGACCTTGCCCGTCCTTGAACAGGCCCGGCATGTTCACCTGGCCCTGTCGGGACCTGCCAAGCGGGCCGTGTTCGAGCGCGCATGCGCCCAGCCCGGTCCGGCGCTGCCCATCTCGCTGGTGCTGCAGCGGCCGGGGCCGCCTGTGGAGGTCTGGTACGCGCCCTGATGGCGCGTCATGAGTCCGCGCCTTCGGGCCGCGCGGAGCCAGGGCCGTGGCCGTAGCCCGGCTATACTTTTAGAGCGCCGATTTGCTCAGCTTGCGGGCGCTCAAGAAATTCAGCTAAAGACGATTTGCCCCCGCCCGGATCGCCTTCAGCGATGCCGGGTTTTGTTTTTTCAGGTGCCACTTGTCCCTTGTTGCCACGCCCCAGTCCATGCATTTTGAGGAGCCGCTGGCGCTCACCAGCGGTGCGTCCCTGCGCGGCTACGACCTGAGCTACGAGACCTACGGCCAGCTCAATGCCGACAAGTCGAACGCGGTGCTCGTGTGCCATGCGCTGAATGCCTCGCACCATGTGGCCGGTGTCTACCTCGACAGCCAGGGCCAGGTGATGCCCCGCTCCGAAGGCTGGTGGGACACCCTGATTGGCCCGGGCAAGCCCCTGGACACCGAGCGCTTTTTCGTCATCGGTGTGAACAACCTGGGTTCGTGCTTCGGCTCGACCGGGCCCATGCATGTGAACCCAGACACCGGCCAGGTCTATGGCGCGGATTTCCCCGTGGTCACCGTCGAGGATTGGGTGAACGCCCAGGCCGTGCTGCTCGACCGCTTGGGCATTGGCCAACTGGCCGCCGTGATTGGCGGCAGCTTGGGCGGCATGCAGGCGCTCTCCTGGACGCTGCAGCACCCCGAGCGTGTGCGCCACGCCGTGGTGGTGGCCAGCGCCCCCAACCTGACGGCCGAGAACATTGCCTTTAACGAGGTGGCGCGCCGCGCCATCGTCACCGACCCCGATTTCCATGGCGGCCACTTTTACCGCCATGGCGTGATTCCCAAGCGGGGCCTGCGCATTGCCCGCATGATCGGCCACATCACCTACCTGAGCGACGACGTGATGAACGAGAAGTTCGGCCGTCAGCTGCGCGCCATCGCGGCTGAGGTGGGCCGGGACCGCGCCTACCAGTTCACCACACAGGACGTCGAGTTCGAGATCGAGAGCTACCTGCGCTACCAGGGCGACAAGTTCGCCGAGTATTTCGATGCCAACACCTATCTGCTGATCACCCGGGCGCTGGACTACTTCGACCCGGCCCGCTTGCACGGCGGTGATCTCTCAAAGGCCTTTGCCCAGGCCGCGGCCAAGTTTCTGCTCGTGAGCTTCACGACGGACTGGCGCTTTTCTCCGGCGCGCAGCCGCGAACTCGTCAAGGCCCTATTGGACAACCAGCGCGACGTCAGCTACGCCGAGATTGACGCGCCACACGGCCACGACGCCTTCCTGCTCGACGACCCCCGCTATATGGCGGTGGTGCGCTCCTACTTTGACAAGGTGAGCCTGTGAACGCCGCCCCCCCTGTGTCTGCCGATCTGCGCCATATCGCCCGCCTGGTGCCCGAAGGCTCGCGCGTGCTCGACCTGGGCTGCGGCACCGGCGAGCTCCTGGCCCACCTGATGCGCGAGCGTGGCTGCACCGGCTACGGCGTGGAGCTCAATGATGCGAACGTGCAGGCCTGCGTGGCCCGCGGCGTCAATGTCATCCAGCTCAACCTCGAAGACGGGCTGGCGCTGTTTGCCGACAGCTCCTTCGACGTGGTGCTGCAGATCGACACCCTCCAGCATCTGCGCAACACCGAGGTCATGCTGCGCGAGACCGCCCGCGTGGGCCGCATGGGCATCGTGGCCTTTCCCAACTTTGCCCACTGGCCCAACCGCCTGGCCGTGCTGCGCGGCCGCATGCCGGTGACCAAGGTGCTGCCCTACCAGTGGTACGACACGCCCAACATTCGCGTGGGCACCCTGCGCGACTTCCGGGCGCTGGCCCTGAAGAACCGCCTGCACATCCTCGACGAGTTCGGCCTGCAAGACGGGCGGGAGCTGCGCTGGTGGCCGAACGTGCGGGCCAGCCGCGCCGTCTTCAAGGTTCAGCGCGCATGAGCCATGGCGCGCCGGGCCAGCCGCCGGCCGAGGTGCCCTTCCGCGAGGCCCTGCGTTTTTGGTTCAAGCTGGGCCTCATCAGCTTTGGCGGGCCTGCGGGCCAGATTGCCATCATGCACCGCGAGCTGGTCGAGCGCCGGCGTTGGATTTCCGAACAGCGGTTTTTGCATGCGCTGAACTTTTGCATGCTGCTGCCCGGCCCCGAGGCCCAGCAGCTGGCCACCTACCTGGGCTGGCTGATGCACAAGACGCGCGGCGGCATCGCTGCCGGCACGCTGTTTGTGTTGCCCTCGCTGCTGCTGCTCATCTTGCTGAGCTGGATCTACATGGCCTGGGGCACTCAGCCCCTGGTGGCCGGTCTTTTTTACGGCATCAAGCCGGCGGTGGCCGCCATCGTGCTGCATGCGCTGCACCGCATCGGCCGCAAGGCCTTGGGCGATCCACGGCGCCTGCCCTTGCCCTGGCTGCTGGCGGTCGGCAGTTTTGTGGCCCTGGCCTTTCTGCACCTGCCCTTTCCGGCCGTGGTGCTGAGCGCCTTGCTCATCGGCTGGGGGGTGTCGCGCTGGGCGCCGCAGGCCCTGG
>CANGYC010000002.1 GCA_947457975.1 Comamonadaceae bacterium
CAGGCTTGAGCGCGGGCCTGAGCGGGGTGGGCTTGGGCAAAGACAGCGGCAGCGCCAGCTCCACCACCACGGCGGGTATTTCAGGCGTTGCGGGGGATACCCAAGCCCGCACAGGCGATGCCAGCTCGAGCCTGAAGCCGATTTTTGACAAAGAAACGGTCAAAGCAGAGGTGACGGCTCAGTTATCCATTACGCAAGAGTTTGGCAAGCAGGCGAGCAAAGCAGTGGGCGACTACGCAGGCGAGCAGTTCAAGAAAGCCCATAATGCCGGGGACTTGGCGGACATCGAAGCCTGGAAAGAAGGCGGCAGTGCCCGAGTGGCGCTGCATACGGTGGTTGGCGGGCTCACCGGCGGCGTGCAAGGCGCATTGGGAGCCGCCGGCAGCCAAGCGGTCATCGACCGCGTAGGTCAAGCGTTCAAAGGGACTGATCTGCCAGCGGAACTTAAGGAGGCCCTGGTACTGGCGGCAGGAACAGCTGTAGGCGCAGTGGTCGGCGGGGGCAGCGCGGCAGCCGCTGCCGCAGCGTTCAATGCGACTGACAACAACTACCTGTATCACTACCGGGGCAAGATCGTTGCGCGTGACAGGAATGACAACGACAAGATCATCAACCTCAGTGAAAACGATCTACGAAAACTGGCCGCCGACAACCCGGAGGTCCTCATCCAGCTGATTGCAGGCATCGGTAAAACAGATACCCCCATTCTGGTCAAAGACAGTTCTGCCCAAAACATGACAGCGAGCAGCATCCAGGATCTGACCAACCCCGTCGACAGAACAGCCATCGCAAAGGAAGCAGACATGGGCTATGTGAATATCAACGGCACAGCCATGGTGTTTGTGCAAACGGGCATGGACAACACGCGCCAGGATGCAGGCGCAAGTGCGCAGGCGCTGTCCAAGGTCTTGGGTGGCGTGAACACGGGCCACATTCACAACGGCACGCAAGGCCTAGACAAGGATGTGGGTGAATACCTCCCGAACAGCCTGAGCAAAAAAGACGTGATCACCGAATACACCTACCGAACGCTCAACGCACAGGGCCCCACACTTATTGCCCTGCACAGCGCAGGCAACGAGGATGCGCGCAAGGCACTGCAAGCCGGTGCACTCTACGGCCGCAGCTACGACAACCTGAGCTTTATCTCCCTGGGCTCACCCGTGAGCAGCAGCGTGATGAAGAAAAGCGTCACTGGCGCTGGCGCTAACTACCTGGGGCAGGTCAATGATTGGCGCGATCCGGTGACGTACAACAAACTATTCCTCTCTAGTTTGGGCGCTAGTGGTGCGGTTGGTGCGGTTGGTGCAGGCCAATCTGTATTGGCGGGATCTGCGGCAGGACCTTGGGGATGGATGGCCATCGGGGGAGGCGCTGTAATTTCCGGTCTACTTGGCGCGGGCAGTTACGCCGTTCAAACCTACCACCCCTTCCAACAGTACATTGCGAAGCCCCAAGCCCAATCGATCATGTTCGATTGGCTCAAGAACAACACGCTTGATTTATCGGGGCGGGGCGTTCAATCATCGCAAGGAACCAGCACCAAGTAGCCTGCAGCTCAGTCCTGGAGACCGATTCGCTCCATGCCTTGCACCAGTGTCGGTGCTATTTCCCGCAAGGGCTCCAACACAAACGCACGCTCATACATGCGCGGGTGCGGCACAGTCAACTGCGGTGAATCGATGCGCGCATCCCCGTAAAGCAGCAAATCAAGATCCAGCGTGCGCGGTGCGTTACGGTAAGGTCGCTCGCGCCCGGCAAGAGCTTCCAAGCCGTTCAGAGCGCGCAGCAAGTCTGGCGCCGTTAGCTCGGTACGCAATTCGGCAACGGCATTGAAGAAGTCAGGGCTGCCTGGTGGGCAGTCCACGGGGACGGTGCGGTACATACTGGAAGACGCTACGGCCTTGGTGGCGGGTAACTCACTGACCGCACGCAGCGCCCAGGCGAGCATCGCGGGTGCATCACCGAGATTAGCGCCCAGTCCCACGAATGCGCGCACGACCGAGGGTGCGCGCCGGCCCGGGTCGAGCAGTTCAGCCCTGACCACCGGCATCACCTGCCGAGGCGCCGTCGCTGCCCCCACTGCGCGGCTTGCGGCGGCGGCGGCGCTTGCGCGGCGCGTCGCCATCGGCAGCGGGCTCCGAAGGCGCGCCTTCGCCGGCGTCCACCACCGCAGCTTCTCCCTCGAGAGGCTCGCTCTTGCGGCGCACCCGGCTGCGGGCCGGACGCTGGCCTTGTTCGTGTCGCAGGGCATCGACCATGTCCTGCCGGTCAGCGTCACTGGCCAGGGAGAAGCGTTCCCACCATTCAGCCAGGTCCATCTCGACCTCGCCCGTCTGCGCACGCAGGCGCAGGAAGTCAAAGCCAGCGCGAAAGCGCGGCTGCTCGACCAGGGTGAAGGGGGCATTGCCCACGCGCTTTTCAAAGCGTGGCTGCATGACCCAGATCTCGCGCATGTCGGTACCCAACTTGCCGCGGCCCGAGACATCGCCGATGCGTGAATCAAAAGCGGCGTCGATGGCGTCGTGCAGGGCAGGCATGACGTGCTCGCCCTTGCCGCATCGTTTGTCCCAGCCCTGCCGCACGTCGGGCCAGAGCACGCAGGACAGCAAGAAGCTGGGCGCCACGGGCTTGCCTTCGCCCACCCGGCGGTCGGTATCCTGCAGGGCCAGGCGCAGGAAGGGCTGGCCGGCGGTGGCGACGATCACGTCGAGCAGCGGGTAGATGCCTTTTTCCAGGCCCATCTGCTTGAGCTGCTCGATGGTGGCCAGGGCATGGCCGGTCTGCAAGAGCTTGAGCATCTCGTCAAAGAGGCGCGACTGCGGCACGTCGGCCAGCAGCGCCTTCATCTGGCGGATGGGGCTGGCGCTCTTGTCCTCGAGCTTGAAGCCCAGGCCACTGAGCTTGGCGGCAAAGCGCACGGCCCGGATGATGCGCACCGGGTCCTCGCGGTAGCGCGTGGCCGGGTCGCCGATCATGCGCAGCACGCGCTTTTTGACGTCGCGGATGCCCTGGTGGTAGTCGACCACGATCTGCGATTCGGGGTCGTAGTACATGGCGTTGATGGTGAAGTCACGGCGGGCAGCGTCGTGCTCCATGGAGCCCCAGACGTTGTCGCGCAGCACGCGGCCGGAGGCGTCCACCGCGTGCTTCATGCCGGAGAGCTCGCCCTTGCTGGTGCGCTCGTTGCCGCCAACCTGCTCGGCCTGCGCGCTGTCGAGGTGGGCGCGGAAGGTGGAGACCTCGATCACCTCATGCTCACGGCCGCGGCCGTAGATCACGTGCACGATGCGAAAGCGCCGCCCGATGATGAAGGCACGGCGAAACAGGTTCTTCACCTGCTCGGGCGTGGCGTTGGTGGCCACGTCGAAGTCTTTGGGCCGCAGGCCCACCAGCAGGTCGCGCACGGCGCCGCCCACGATGTAGGCCTCAAAGCCGGCGTCCTTGAGCGTGTGCACCACGTCAATGGCGCGGTCGTCCACCAGCGAGCGGTCGATGCCGTGCTCGGCCAGCCCGACCTCCATGCGCTTGCCGTAAGGCGACTTGGACGCGCGGCCGCCGGCGGCGCCGGACTTGCCCAGAAGTTTGTCGATGAGTGTCTTGATCATGGGGATTCGGGAAACAGGTCCAGGATGCGCCAGCCCCGCTCCTGCGCCAGGGCGCGAAGCTTGGGGTCGGGGTTGGTGGCCACCGGGTGCGTGACTTTTTCTAAAAGGGCCAGGTCGTTCATCGAGTCGGTATAGAAGGTGCTCTCGACATCGGCCCAGTCCAGGCTGCGGGCGGCCAGCCACTCGTTCATGCGCTTGACCTTGCCGTGGCGGGCCGAGGGCGTGCCCACGATCTCACCGGTGACGCGGCCATCGGCCAGGCGCTCCAGCTGAACGGCGATGAGTTCACTCACACCAAAGCGCGCAGCGATCGGGCGGGTGACGAAGTCGTTGGTGGCGGTGACGATAAGCACCTCATGGCCTGCGCCCTGGTGCTGGCGCACCAGGTCCAGCGCCTGGGGCTTGAGCGCCGGGTGGATGACTTGGGCCATGAACTGCGCATGCGCGGCCTCGGCCTTGGCGGGGCCCTGCTCGCGGATGGCCTGGGTGGCAAAGCGCACGTAGTCATGAATGTCCAGGGTGCCGGCGCGGTAATGCTCGAAATACTCGGCGTTGCGGCGCTTGAACTCGGTGGCATCGCACCAGCCTAGGCGGATGGTGAACTCGCCCCACTCGAAATCGGAGTCGAGCGGCAGCAAGGTGTGGTCCAGGTCAAAGAGGGCCAGGTGGCGCTTGGTCATTCGCTCTCCAGCATGGACTTGATCAGCGGGATGGTGATGGCGCGCTGGGTCTGCAGGGAATAACCATCCAAGCGGTCCAGCAGCTGGGTGAGGCTGGCCAGGTCGCGGGAAAAGCGGCTGAGGATGTAGTCCATTACGTCGTCGCCCAGGAGCACGCCGCGTGCATCGGACTGCTGGCGCAGCACGGCGCGGCGCTCGGCGTCGGTGAGCGCCTGCAGGTGGAACACATGGCCCCAGCCCAGACGCGAACGCAGGTCGTCGCGGAGTTTCAGGTCGGCCGGCGGCAGGCTGCCCGAGCCCAGTACACCGCAGGGGCGACCGTCCTGGCGGCTCAGGGCATTGACGAACCAATTGAAGGCGGCATGCTGCTGCACGGCGGTGTAGAGGTGGCAGTCGTCCATGAGCACCGCGTCCCAGCGCTCGTCGAAGGCCGGCGGCTCGGCCAAACTGGCGTCCATCCAACCGACCTGGGCGCCCTGCTCGCGCAAGGCCTGGGCCGTGGCCAGCAGCAGGTGAGACTTGCCGCTGCCGGCCTCGCCCCAGAGGTAGATGGGAACGGGGCTGCGCGGCTGGCTGCCTACCCACAGCTGCAGGTGTTTGAGCGCGGCCTCATTGGGGCCGGCGAAAAAATTGGAAAACGAAGGGGCCGAGGCCAGGCCGATGTCCAGGACGATCTGCTTCATGCCTGCCGCGAAAAGGGGCCGATTGGGGGTGAGGAAGGGGACGTGGTCAAGGAGCGACAGGGGTGAACCCTTAGAATCTTGTCTCGATTCTATCGGCTCGCCCTTTGCTGCCCCGGGCGGGCTTTGTCTGCCACCTGGGCGCCCTCTCCTGGCGCCACCCCATCCGATCCCATGAGCACCACCCCCCTTTCGTACAAAGACGCCGGCGTTGACATTGACGCAGGCGACGCCCTGGTCGAGCGCATCAAGCCCCTGGCCAAGAAGACCATGCGCGAAGGCGTGCTGGCCGGCATCGGGGGCTTCGGCGCGCTCTTCGAGGTGCCCAAGCGATACAAAGAGCCGGTGCTGGTTTCGGGCACCGACGGCGTGGGCACCAAGCTCAAGCTGGCGTTTGAATGGCAGATGCATGACACCGTGGGCATCGACCTGGTGGCCATGAGCGTCAACGACGTGCTGGTGCAGGGCGCCGAGCCGCTGTTCTTCTTGGACTACTTTGCCTGCGGCAAGCTGGACGTGGACACCGCCGCCGCCGTGGTGGGTGGCATTGCCCGGGGCTGCGAGCTCTCGGGCTGCGCCCTGATTGGCGGTGAAACCGCCGAAATGCCCGGCATGTACCCGGCTGGCGAATACGACCTCGCCGGCTTTGCCGTGGGCGCGGTGGAAAAAAGCAAGATCCTCACCGGCCAGAGCGTGGCCGCCGGCGACGTGGTGCTGGGCCTGGCCTCCAGCGGCGTGCACTCCAACGGTTTTTCACTGGTGCGCAAGTGCATCGAGCGCGCCGGCACCCAGTTGCCCACCACGCTCGATGGCAAGCCCTTCAAGCAAGCCGTGATGGCGCCCACGCGCCTGTACGTGAAAAGCGTGTTGGGCGCGCTGGCCCAGCACCCCATCAAGGCGCTGGCCCACATCACCGGTGGCGGCCTGCTGGAGAACATCCCGCGCGTGCTGCCCGAAGGCATGGCGGCGCACCTGGTCAAGGGCAGCTGGCCGCAGACCGAGCTGTTCGCCTGGCTGCAGAAGACGGCTGCCATCGACGACCACGAGATGAACCGCACCTTCAACAACGGCATCGGCATGGTGGTGGTGGTGGCCGCAGCTGAGGCCGCAGCCACAGCCCAGACGCTGCGCGCCGCCGGCGAGCAGGTGTACGAGATCGGCCGCATCGCGCCCCGCGGCTCAGACGAGGCCGTGCTGGTGCGCTGAACGCCCCCTCTGCACCGAACAAGAGCGCCTGCCGGCGCTCTTTTTTTGCCTTGGCTTTACCCTGGTTCAGGAGGGCGAACCGGCCGGCGCAGGACGCCGCATGAGCACCTGCTCCTGCAGGCTGCGGTAGCGCGCCAGGCGCGGGCCGCCCAGGCGCACGGCCTGTTCAATGGCTTCGGCCGCCTCGTCCCAGCGCATCTGCTCAAAGCGCACCTGCGCCAGGTTGTTCCAGGCATCAGCGAAATCGGGCGCCAGGGCGGTGGCCGCCTCGAAAGCCAGACCCGCGTCATCCAGCCGGCCCTGGGCATACAGGGCATTGCCCAGGCCCAGCCAGCCGCCAGGCTCTTCCGGCCAAGCCATCACGGCCGTCTCATAGGCCTGCCCGGCCGCCGCCGGGTGAACGCGCTCGAGCGCAGCCGCCGCCTGCAGCCAGGGCAAGGGCTGGGCGTGCGCAGGCAAACGTGACGGCGGCAGGGCCAGCATGGCCCAGTGGCGGCCGCG
This sequence comes from Comamonadaceae bacterium, assembly GCA_947457975.1. Lineage (GTDB taxonomy): Bacteria > Pseudomonadota > Gammaproteobacteria > Burkholderiales > Burkholderiaceae_C > Polaromonas. Next base: position 6,676 of record CANGYC010000002.1, read on the forward strand.
GGCCCAGGTGCGCTCGAAGGTGCGCAAGGACATGGCCATGCGCTCGTTCAAGCCGGAATGCAGCCAAATGGTTTGCGTGGGCATCTCGTAGCCAACCACCACCGCGTAGTGCCACAGGGGAGCCCAGGGCAGCGAGAGGTTCTGCAGCACCACCACCGGCTGGCCGTCCGCCACCTGCCTGAGCAACTCGTGCAGTTGCGGCGCCAGCGTCCAGGCCACCAAGCCCTGGCGGCGCGTGGCGGCCAGCATCTCCAGCTGTAGCGAGCCCTGGCGCTCGGGCAGGAAGACCTGCGGCCTGAGTTCCTCGGGCGTGACCGGCACGCCCGCAAACTGCGCCACCATGGCCAGCGACGCAGGGCCACATTGGTAGTCCTCCCTGGGAAAGAAGGGCACCTCAAGCACCTGGGCGGTGGGCGGCAGGTCAGTGGGTACTTGCTGCAGCAGCCCGGAAAGCTGTGGCGTGGCGCAGCCGGTCAGCAGCGCACACAGGATAAAGGTAAGGGCCCGGGCAAGCCCCAGGCCCGGAGGAATGAAGGCCCGCCCCACCGCTCAGCGCATGGTCCGGGTGAAGGGGAAGACCTTGGTCATGCCCAGCGCATCGGTGATGAGCAGCACCACGAAGAGCACCAGGAAAAAACCCAGCACGTCCACACCGGCGGCGGGGGCCTGGTCAATTTGCTGGGCCAGTTGGGCCACCTCCTCGTTGCTCAGGGCCTGGACGCGCTCGGCAGCTGCCTCGGGGTTCACGCCCCGGGCCTGCAAGGCGGCGCGCACGTCCTCACGCAGCAAAAAGGCGCTGACCTTGTCGCGCTCAACGCCGGATGCCGGGCTCAGCGCTTCCTCGGTGCCCACCATCGCCGCGCTGGCGGTGATGGGCAGGCCCATCAGAGCGGTGCTGGCGATCAGGACGGACGCAATCAAACGTTTGAGGCAATGCATGGCTTTTCCTTAGTGGGGTGGACCTTTCGCTGCGGCTGAGCCCGCTGGGGGAATGCGAAAGTGGGCATCCAAGGTAAAGCCTGCCGCGCGCCTGGGTCAATTTCGTTTACATGCCGTGCGGGAACCTTACGGCTGTACACCTCCAGGCCGAGCCAGCCGGCCCGGGCAGCGAGCCCAGCTCAGCCGAGCGAGCGCCTGAGCTCGGCCATGCGCTGGCCGATGAGGTCGAGGTCGAGTGCGTCTTCAGCGTGGGTGAGGTAGGTCTCCAGGTCGGACAGCGCGCGCAAAGGTTGGCCCTGCTCGGCCCAGGCCAGCCCCCGTTCGCGGTACTCGGCCCAGGCCTGGGGTTGCAACACCAGCAGGCGGTCGAGCACGGCAATCAGGCGCACCCAGTCTTCCTGCGACTTGTGGATTTCCTTGAGATTGCGCAGCATGCGCGAAATGATCTCGCGCGGCGCCGCCGCCTGCAGGTACAGCCCGATGGGTACCTCGAAATCATCGACCAGTCCGCTGCGTTGGCGGAAGGGCTCGAGCCGCTCGGACAGCTCCTCACGACTGAGCGACTGGCCCGTGAAAGGATCGATCACCACCTGACCCTTGGGCAGGTTCACCTTCAGCATGAAATGCCCGGGGAAGGCCACGCCGCGGGCATTCAGGCCCAGGCCCAAGGCCAGCTCCAGCCAAAGCACGGCCAGCGTGATGGGGATGCCGCGGCGCGTCTTGAGCACCGCATTGACGTAACTGTTGTCCGGGTCGTAGTAGTCGTTTAGGTTGCCGCTGAAGTTCAGATCCCGAAAGAAAAACTGGTTCAGCGCCCTCAGGCGCTGCAGGGCCGAGGCATCGGAGGGCAGGCGCCGCTTGAGGCGGGCCAGGAGCTGGTCCACATCGCCCAGGACCTGCTGGACATCAAGGTCGGGGTACTCGTCCTGGGCCAGGCAGACCGCAGCCTCCAGCAGAGGGAACTGCTCATCGCTTTGCACCAGGCTGGAGAAATACTCCAGCGGCGTGGGCACGTCGAAGTTCAATTGCATGCCCCCTACTTTCTCACAAGTTCAGGCCGGTCGCCGGGGTGGCGAGTGCAAGCGGCTGGCGCCCGGGGCCTTCAGCGTCCGAGCAAGCGCCGGAAGTTCAGGCCCGCCAGGCGCAGCACGCCAAAGTAGAGGGCGGCCGAACCGGCCAGGATGGCCAACAGCAGCCCGATGCGCGTCCAGGGCTGGCTGCGCAGCGCAGGCCAGTCCAGACCCTGGGCGCACGCGGCCAAGAACACCGCCAACAGCGCACTGGCCAGCAGCACCTGGCCCAGGAAGCTCCACCAGCCCGGCAAGGGCTGGTAGCTGCCTCGACGCCGCAGGCTCACCAGCAGCCAGAGCGCATTGACCAGCGCCCCCACGCCGATGGACAAAGCCAGCCCGGCATGGGCAAAGAGGGGCACAAAGAGCAGGTTGAGCAATTGCGTGACCACGAGCACGACCAAGGCAATCTTGACGGGGGTTCGGATGTCCTGGCTGGCATAAAAGCCCGGGGCCAGCACCTTGATGGCCACCAGGCCCAGCAGGCCCAGGCCATAACCCATGAGGGCATGGGTGGTCATGGCCACGTCGCGGCTGGTGAAAGCGCCGTAGTGGTACAGCGTGGCCACCAGGGGCTGGGCGAACAAGAGCAGGGCCACCGCGCTGGGCACGCCCAAGGCGACCACCAGGCGCAGACCCCAGTCCAGCATGGCGGAGAACTTCTCAGGCTGGCCAGCGGCGCGCGCCCCCGCCAGCTGCGGCATCAGCACCACGCCCAGGGCCACGCCCAATAAAGCCGTGGGAAATTCCATCAGGCGGTCGGCGTAGCTCAGCCAGCTGACGCTGCCAGCCTGCAGGTGCGAGGCGATTTGCGTGTTGATCAGCAAGGAAACCTGCGCCACGCTCACCCCCAGGAGCGCCGGCAGCATGAGCGCGGCAATGCGCCGGGTACCCGGATCGGCCCAGGCCTGACGCAGGTGCGTGGGCGCCAGGCCCACCCGGGGCAGCAGGCCCAGGCGGTGCAGGGCCGGAATCTGCACGCCCAGCTGCAGCAGGCCGCCCACCATGACCCCGGCAGCCAGGGCATAAATGGGCTCGATGCCCTGCGCTTCAAACCACGGCGCACCCAGCCAGGCGGCGCCGATCATGGCCACATTCAGCAAAACGGGGGTGGCCGCCGGCACGGCAAAGCGCTTCCAGGTGTTCAGGATGCCGGCCGATAGCGCCACCAGGGACATGAAGCCGATGTAAGGAAACATCCAGCGCGTCATGAACACGGCCGCCTCGAAGCCGCGCGGCGACTGGTTCAGGCCGCTGGCCATGAGCCATACCAGCACGGGCGCGGCGGCCACGCCCAGCACGCAGGTCAGCAGCAGGGCCCAGACCAGCACGGTGGCCACTCGGTCAATCAGCTGCTTGGTGGCTTCCTCGCCCTCCTGGGCCTTGGAGGCGGCCAAAACCGGCACAAAGGCCTGGCTGAAGGCGCCCTCGGCAAACAAGCGCCTCAACAGGTTGGGAATACGGAAGGCGACGTTGAAGGCGTCCGTGAGGGCGCTGGCACCGAAGGTGGAGGCGATCAGCAACTCACGGGCCAAGCCCGTGATGCGCGATGCCAGAGTCAGCAGCGAGACGGTGGAGGCGGACTTGATCAGGGACACGGCTCAAGTGTAGGCGTGGCAAGCTTGTGCGGACGACTTCAGCCCCCCAGGAGCCGCCTGCCTCCGCCTGACCCTATAATGGTCGGCTTTGCTGCAACATCCCTAGACACTCAAAGGAATCATCATGGCCACTGGTGGCAAACCGAAAAAGAAGAACCCGCGCCTGGCGTCGGGTCGCAAGCGCGTCCGTCAGGACGTCAAAATCAACGCCGCGAACACCTCGCTGCGCTCCAAATACCGCACCGCAGTGAAGAACGTCGAGAAGGCTGTCGCTGCGGGTGACAAAACCAAGGCCAGCGAACTTTTCGCCAAGGCCCAGAGCATTGTGGACAGCATCGCCGACAAAGGCATCTTCCACAAGAACAAGGCCGCGCGCGACAAGAGCCGCCTGTCGGCCAAGGTCAAGGCGCTCGCCCTGGCCGCTTAAGCAGGTCGCAAGACCCCGCACGGAGGGCACACCCCTCCGCCGTTTAAACGGGTGCGCTGCAGCAAAGAAGAAAAACCGCCTCCGGGCGGTTTTTTATTGGGCGTTTATTGAGCGTCCCCAGGGTGGCCCTAGGAGCCGAACGCAGCCGGGGCCTCAGGCCCGGGCCCGAGGCAGATCGGGGAGCAGACAGGCCTCGGCCACCTGCAGATTGTTGTCACGCGCGAAATTCATCACGAAGTCCCAGGCCATGGGCTCGGCATCGCGCAGATCCCTGTGGACCACCACGCATTTGACGTCGTTGATCACGGTAGGCACGCACCAGGGGGAGTAGCTCAGGTGGCTGCCGGGCTGGGGGCCGCCGGGGCGAAATTGGCTCATCACACCGGCCAGGCGATCGGCCCAGTCGCTGGGCCTGAAGGTCTTGCCGTCCTGGGTGAGGCCCTGGATGAAGACTTCTTTGGCGCTAGGAGAAACCATGGATGGAGGTGTCGCTGGGATGGCACCGCACAGCACCGGGGTATGGCGCTTGCTGCATCGCACAAGAATTATATCTTATAGAAGACTTGCGGCTCACCGGGACTGGCCGCGCGCCATCCCAAACGGCTCGGACAGAGCACTGCCCCTACAATGAAAATCTCCTCGGCCGCCAGGCTGCCTTTGTCCAGTCGAGCCGGTGCTCGCACGCCCTCCAGCGCGCGCTCGCCGGCTCTTTTGTTCTTTGCTGAAAACCCATGAGCGCTGTCCCTGCATCCAGCACGCCCCCGTCGTCGCCCCATGTGATGAACACCTACGGGCGCCTGCCGATCGCCCTGACCCACGGTCAAGGCTGTCGGGTCTGGGACGTGGACGGTAAGTCCTACCTGGACGCCCTGGGGGGCATTGCCGTCAACACCCTGGGCCACGCACACCCGAAACTCGTGCCCGCCCTGTGCGACCAGATCGGCAAGTTGATCCACAGCTCCAACTACTACCACATCCCCCTGCAAGAGGCCCTGGCCGCCAAGCTGGTGGCGCTGTCCGGCATGGAGAACGTGTTCTTCTGCTCCACAGGTCTGGAAGCCAACGAGGCTGCACTCAAGCTCGCTCGCAAGTTCGGCCATGACAAGGGCATCGACAAGCCCGAGGTGGTGGTCTATGAGAAGGCTTTCCACGGCCGCAGCATCGCCACCCTGAGCGCCACCGGCAACGCCAAGGTGCAGGCCGGCTTCGGCCCGCTGGTGGAAGGTTTCATCCGGGTGCCGCTCAATGACCTTGCCGCCCTGAAGCAAGCCACTGAAGGCAACCCCAATGTGGTGGCGGTCTTCTTCGAGGCCATCCAGGGTGAAGGCGGCGTCAACCCCATGGAGGCCGAGTACCTCCAGCAGGTGCGCGCACTGTGCAACGAGCGCGACTGGCTGCTCATGATCGACGAGGTGCAATGCGGCATGGGCCGCACCGGCAAGTGGTTCGCGCACCAGTGGGCCGGGATCGTGCCCGACGTCATGCCGCTGGCCAAGGGCCTGGGCTCGGGCGTGCCCATCGGCGCGGTGGTGGCCGGACCCAAGGCAGCCAGCATCTTCCAGCCGGGCAACCACGGCACCACCTTCGGCGGCAACCCGCTGGCCATGCGAGCAGGGGTGGAGACCATCCGCATCATGGAGGAAGACGGCCTCCTTGAAAACGCCGTGAAGGTGGGCGAACACCTGCGCTCGGCCCTGCAGCGCGAGCTGGGCAGCCTCAAGGGCCTCAAAGAAATTCGCGGCAAAGGCCTGATGCTGGGCGTGGAACTCACCGTGCCCTGCAGCGAGCTCATGGGGCGCGCGGCCAGCGCCGGCCTGCTGCTGAGCGTGACCGCCGACAGCGTGATCCGCCTGGTGCCCCCGCTCATCATGACCGTGGCCGAAGCTGACGAAGTGGTGGCCGTTCTGGCGCCGCTGGTCAAGCAGTTGCTCTCGGAAAAAGGCGCGCTATGAGCCAGGCGCCCAAGACGCTGCGCCACTACCTGCAGTTCACCGACTTCAGTGCCGAGGAATACGGATACCTGTTCGAGCGCGCAGCGCTCATCAAACGCAAGTTCAAGGCCTACGAGAAGCACCATCCCCTGGTGGACCGCACACTGGCCATGATCTTCGAGAAGGCCTCGACCCGCACGCGTGTGAGCTTTGAGGCCGGCATGTACCAATTGGGTGGATCGGTGGTGCATCTGACCACGGGCGACAGCCAGCTCGGCCGGGCCGAGCCCATTGAAGACAGCGCCAAGGTCATCAGCCGCATGGTCGACCTGGTGATGATCCGCACCTACGAGCAGACCAAGATCGAGCGCTTTGCCACCCACTCGCGTGTGCCGGTGATCAACGGTCTGACCAACGAGTTCCACCCCTGCCAGATCCTGGCGGACATCTTCACCTACATCGAGCACCGCGGTGACATCCGTGGCAAGACCGTGGCCTGGGTGGGCGACGGCAACAACATGGCCAACACCTGGCTGCAGGCGGCCGAGCTGCTGGGATTTACCGTGCACGTGAGCGCACCGCGCGGCTATGAGGTCGACCAGGACGTGGCCGGCATTCGCTCGAGCGAGAGCTACAAAATCTTCAGCAACCCCCACGAGGCCTGCGCCGGTGCCGACCTGGTGACCACCGACGTCTGGACCAGCATGGGTTTCGAGGCTGAGAACGAGGCCCGCAAAAAGGTCTTTGCCGACTGGTGCGTCGATGCCCCGATGATGGCCATGGCCAAGCCCGACGCCCTCTTCATGCACTGCCTGCCCGCCCACCGTGGCGAGGAGGTCGAGGCCGAGGTGATTGACGGCCCGCAGTCCGTGGTCTGGGACGAGGCCGAAAACCGCATGCACGTGCAAAAGGCCCTCATGGAGTACCTGCTGCTCGGCAAGCTCTGAGCCAAGCCGGGCCCGCGCGGTGAGCGACTCCCCCTGCACCCGATGTGGTGCCTGCTGCGCGAGCTTTCGTGTGGACTTCTCGGTGCACGAACTCGACACCCAGGGCGGCAGCGTCCCCGAGGGCCTCACCGTGGAAGTGACCGACACCACCTGCCGCATGCGCGGCACCGACCATGTGCCCACCCGCTGCGCGGCCCTGACGGGCACGCTCGGCCAAGCCGTGGCCTGCGGCATCTACGAGTGGCGCCCCAACCCTTGCCGGGAACTGGAGGCGCACAGCGACGCCTGCATACGCGCCCGCCTGCGCCACGGCCTGCCGCCGCTGGAATAAGCCCGGCCCCGCCATGGCGCGAGGGTTAACCCCTGAACCACACAATCAGCAAGCTCGTACCATGAGTCATCTATAGGACTAGATGTCATGACTGTCATTTCCCTGCCCGATCGCGAACCTGGCCAGAGCCGTTATGGCGCCCTGGCCAGCGCGCTGCGCGCACGGGTGATTGCAGGTGAATGGCCTCCGGGCTCGGCCCTGCCTTCGGAGCAGACACTGGCCTCGGAACACGGCGTGGCGCTGGGCACGCTCAGGCGCGCGCTAGAACTGCTCGAACATCAAGGCCTGATTGAGCGCTTGCATGGTCGGGGCACCTTTGTGCGGGCGGGCCTGGCGGGCGCGAGCATGATGCGATTCTTCCGCTTTGGCGACCGCTCAGGCGAAGTGCCCCATTCGCACATCCTGTCGCGCAAAACGGCAGTGCTGCCGGCCGCAGCGGCACGGGCGCTTGGCCTGGCACCGGGCGAGGCAGCGCTGAAGCTGCGCCGCTTGCGCAGCCTGGGGGGCGAGCCCTGCCTGCTCGAAGACATCTGGCTGCCGCTGCCCCTGTTCGAGTCTCTGGCCGCAGGTGAGCCAAGCGGCTGGAGCGACCTGCTCTACCCGCTGTACGCCGAACGCTGCGGGGTGCATGTGCACCGCGCCGTGGAGGACATCGGCTTTGACCGACTCATTGCAGCCGACGCCCGACAGCTGGGTCTGAGTGCGGGCCATCCTTGCGCCAAAGTCATCCGCCAGGCCTTTGACCTGGCGGGCCGCTGCGTGGAGCACCGCGTGACACGCGGCGACGCCCACGCGTTTCACTACACCGTGTCCATCACCTGAAGGAGATCCCATGGCCCTGCCATCCCTGTCCCGCCGCCGCCTGCTCCAAGGCGCGGCCGCCTGCATCGCCCTGCCCGGCCTGCAAGCCCGCGCCACCATCGCTGGCGGTAAGCCCATCAGCCTGGTGGTCAGCTACCCGGCCGGCGGCGGCGCCGACCTGATGGCGCGGCTGATCGCGCCGCGCCTATCGGAGGCCCTGGGCCAGCCCGTGGTCGTGGAGAACCGACCGGGCGCCAGCGGCACACTGGCCGCGCAGCACGTGGCCCGCTCCGCGCCTGATGGCAGCACCCTGCTGCTGGACGCTTCCTCCTACGCCGTGAACCCTGCCCTCTTTCCCAAGCTGCCCTACGACACGGCCACCGCCTTCACGCCGCTGGCGGTGCTGGCGCTCTACCCCAATGTCCTGGTGGCGCATCCCGGCTTCGAAGCCAAGACCGTGGCCGACGTCATCCGCCTGGCCCGCAGCAAGCCGCGCAGCATCGCCTACGCTTCCTCGGGCAACGGATCGGCCCAGCACCTGGCCGGCGCCTTGTTCGAGGACCTGGCCAAGGTGGAGCTGGTGCACGTGCCCTACCGGGGAGGTGGCCCGGCCCTCAACGACGTGATGGGCGGCCAGGTGCCGCTCTTCTTTGCCAATGTGGCGTCCTCGCTGGGCCACATCCAGTCGGGCCGCCTGCGCCCCATGGCGGTGACCGCCAAGCTGCGCAGCCGCGCCCTGCCGGAGTTGCCCACCATGGAGCAGTCGGGGGTCAAAGGCCATGAGGTGCTGGAGTGGAACCCAGTGCTGGCACCGGCGGGCCTGCCCGCGCCACTGCGCGCGCAGCTGGCTGCCGCGCTGCGCAAGGCCATGGGCGACCCGGAGGTGCTGGGCCGCGTGCGTTCGCTGGGCGGCGATGTGTTCGACGGCAACGAGGACGCCGCTGCCAAGTTTTTGAAGGACCAGCAAAGGCTGTGGGGCCGGCTGGTGAGCGAACGCGGCATCACCGGTGGCTGAAGCAAGCGGCGCCATCGGCTGCGGCTGGGACGCGCATGTGCATGTCTTCGATGCGGCCGCCCCTGCGCGCGCCGGCCATTACCAGCCGCAGACGCACACCCTGGCCGAGATCGAGGCGCACAGCGCCTCGCACGGCATCGGCCACCTCGTGCTGGTGCAGCCCAGCGTGTACGGCACCGACCACAGCGTGATGCTGCGCGCCCTGCGGCAGACCCCGGGCCGCCACCGGGGCGTGGCTGTGGTGGACGCCTCGGTCAGCGATGCGGCGCTCGATGAACTGCACGAAGCTGGCGTGCGCGGTGTGCGCTTTAACACCATCTCGCCCGTGGGCAACGGCGAGGAAGCGCTGCATGCGCTGGCCCCGCGCCTGCGCGAACGCGGCTGGCATGTGCAGTGGTACATCGCGCCCCGGCAGCTGCCGCACCTGGTAGCGCTGCAGCGCCAGACGGGCCTGACCTTCGTGCTGGACCATCTGGCGGGTCTGGCCGCCGACCAGACCGAGGCCGCGCGGCACTGGCAGGCCCTGGCGGAACTGGCGCACACCGGGGCCTGGCTCAAGCTCTCGGGCTGGTACCGACTGGGCACCAGCTCGCCCTATGCAGCCATGGTGCCTCTGATCCGCCAGGCCAGCGCCCCCTTTGGCGACCGGCTGGTCTGGGGCTCGGACTGGCCCCACACCTCGCTGCCCGCGCAAGCTGCCTCGCGTCACGACAGCCTGCTCGCGCCCGCACAAGAAGCCCTGGGGGAAGCCGCCCTGAAAGCCGTGCTGCAAACACATGCGCCCAGGCTTTACGACGCAGCGCCCATGCGCGTGACGCAACACTCTTCTATGGATTGAGCGCGGCCCCGCAATTGACCGCGCTGTGGCTGGCTCAGCCCTGCGGCTTGTGGCCGTAGAGCCAGGGCAGGTCCATCAGGCGACGACCCAGGGTCTTGAGGCCTATGTCGCGGCCCAGGCGCTGGAGGCCCGTGGCATGGAACACCTCGCCATTGCGCCGCGAGCGGGCCTGCACCTGGGCCACACGTTGCCAGCGCTGCATGGCGTAGCGGCCCAACGCGGCCGGCAGGCTCAGCGCCAAATCCTGCACCGGGGCCAGGCAGCGGCCCAGTTCGGCCGCATCCTCGATGGCCATACCTGCGCCCTGCGCAAGAAAAGGCCGCATGGGGTGGGCCGCATCGCCCAGCAAGGCCACGCGGCCCTGGGCCATCTGCGCAGCGCTGCTCAGGGGCGGGCGGTCGCACAGCGTCCAGCGGCCCCAGTGGGTGGAGGCCTGGGCCAGATCCTGCAAAGGCGCGCAGCAGGCACCCAGGGCCTGTCGCACTTCATCGGCCAGGGCGTCCTGGTCCCAAGCCTGGAGGTCTTCAGGCGGCTGGCCCTGCACGATCAGCACCAGGTTCAGCAGCTCGCCGGCGCGCACCGGGTAGCTCACCGCATGCAGCCGGGGTCCGAGCCAGGCGGTGACTTCGTTGCCGCGCAAGGCGGCCGGCACATCAGACATGGGCAGCAGCGCGCGAAAGGCCAGGTGGCCCGTGGGCTGGGCCGGGCCGTCGTTCATGAGCTGCGCACGCACGCCGCTCCACAGACCGTCGGCGCCCACCAAAGCATCGCCCTCGACGATGCGGCCATCGGTCCACGATAGCTGCACGCCTTCGGGCACCTCGGTGAAGCGGTCAACCGGGCTGTTGAGCTGCAGGTGCGCCGCGCCGCACGCCTTGACCGAGCGCAGCAGCAGCGCATGCAGATCGTGCCGGTGAAGGGTGGCATAGGGGGCGCCATAGCGCTCGAGGCTGCGCTGTCCCAAAGGCAGGCGGCCAAGCTCGCGGCCGCTGGTGCTGCTGCGGGCAAGCAGACGTTCAGGAAAGGCGGCCACCTGCGCCAGCGCGTGGCCCAGGCCCCAGGCCTGCAAGATGCGGCTGGCATTCGGGCCCAACTGCAGGCCGGCGCCCACCTCGGAAAAGGCCAGGGCCTGCTCATACAGGCGCACCTCCCAGCCAGCGCGGGTGGCAGCCAGGGCGGCGCTCAGAGCGCCGATGCCACCGCCGGCAATCAGGAGCTGCCGGGTCATGCCAGGTGGCGCAGGCAGACGGGCCGGGTCATGCGAGCAGCTGCCTCAGAACATAAGGCAGGATGCCGCCGTGCTGGTAGTAGTCCACCTCGATGGTGGTGTCGATTCTCAGGATCAATGTCACTTCTTCACTTGTGCCGTCAGAACGTGTGACCCGAAGTGTGGCATGACTTTGGGGGGTGAGCGCCGGGTCGACCAGGATGTCGACGACTTCATCGCCCTTCAGGCGCAGCATGGGCCAGGACTCGCCCTCCTGGAACTGCAGCGGCAGCACGCCGATGCCCACGAGGTTGCTGCGGTGGATGCGCTCGAAACTGCGCGCCACCACGGCCCGCACGCCCAGCAGGCGCGTGCCCTTGGCCGCCCAATCGCGCGAGGATCCGGTGCCGTACTCCTCGCCCGCGAAGACCACGGTGGGCACGCCCTGTGCCGCGTAGTGCATGGCCGCATCGAAGATCGGCATCACTTCGCCCTGGCGCAGCCCAGGCTGCTGGAGAACGGTGAAGCCGCCTTCCACCCGCGAGCCATCGTCGCTTGGCGGCAGCATGAGGTTCTTCAGGCGCACGTTGGCAAACGTCCCGCGCATCATCACCTCGTGGTGGCCGCGGCGGGCGCCGTAGCTGTTGAAGTCGGCCTGGCCCACGCCATGGTCGAGCAACCACTGCCCGGCCGGCGACGAGGCCTGGATGGCGCCGGCCGGCGAGATGTGGTCGGTGGTGATGGAGTCGCCAAACAGCGCCATGATGCGCGCCCCGCGCACGCCCGCCTCGGCAGGCGGCGGCGGCGCGAGCCCGAAGTCCTCGAAGAAAGGCGGCTCGGCGATGTAGGTGCTGGGCGGCCAGTCGTAGGCCTGGCCCTGGCTGCCCTGGATCGCGCTCCAGAGCCCACCGGGCTCGCTGGCCACCTTGGCGTAGTTGGCACGGTAAGCATCGCCGTGCAGCGCCGCAGCCATGAGCGCCTGCACCTCCTGGTTGCTCGGCCAGATGTCGCGCAAGTAGACCTCGCGCCCGTCGTGCCCCAGGCCCAGCGGCTCGTTTTGCAGGTCCTTGAGCACGGTGCCGGCGATGGCATAGGCCACCACCAGCGGCGGGCTGGCCAGGAAGTTGGCCTTGATGTTCGGATGGATGCGCGCCTCGAAATTGCGGTTGCCCGAGAGCACCGCCGCGCACACCAGGTCGCCTTGGCTGATGGCTTCGTTGAGCTCGGGCGTGAGGTCGCCCGAGTTGCCAATACAAGTGGTGCAGCCGTAACCCACGAGGGAAAAACCCAGCTGCGCCAGCTCGGGCAGCAGGCCGGTGCGGCTTAAGTACTCGGTGACCATGCGCGAGCCCGGCGCCAGCGAGGTCTTGATGTGGGGCGCCACCCGCAGGCCCAGGGCCACAGCCTTGCGGGCCACCAGGCCTGCGGCCAGCATGACGCTGGGGTTGGAGGTGTTGGTGCAGCTGGTGATGGCAGCGATCAGAACGTCGCCATGGCCCACCGTGATGTCGGGCGTGGTGGGACGGGGCGCGTGTGCCACTTGGCGGCGCGTAGCCAACACGGCGGCGCTCTGACCGAAGCCGTTATCCGACACCGGCTTGGAGAACAGGGTCGTGAACTGCTGCGGCACCTGGGCGAGCTCCATGCGGTCTTGTGGGCGGCGCGGCCCGGCCACGCTGGGGGTGACCTCGCGCAAGTCAAGCCGCACCACCCGCGAGTAATCCACCTGCCCGGCCAGCGGAATGCCGAACAGGTCCTGCGCACGAAAGTAGGCTTCGAAGGTCTCGATCTCCTCGCGGCTGCGACCAGTGTTCCAGAAGTACTCGACGGTCTTCTCGTCCACGGGGAAAAAACCCAGGGTGGCACCGTACTCGGGCGCCATGTTCGCCAGCGTGGCGCGGTCGGGCACGGCCAGGGTCCGGGCCCCCTCGCCGAAGAACTCCACGAAGGAGCCCACCACCTTTTCCTTGCGCAGCATCTCGGTGACGCGCAACACCAGATCGGTGGCGGTCACGCCCTCGCGCAGGTGGCCGGTGAGCTCGAAACCCAGCACGTCGGGCGTGAGGAAGTACACCGGCTGGCCCAGCATGGCCGCTTCGGCCTCGATGCCACCCACGCCCCAGGCCACCACGCCCAGGCCGTTGATCATGGTGGTGTGGCTGTCGGTTCCCACCAGCGAGTCAGGGTAGACCACGCGCGGCCCCTCGGGTGGCCGGGTGCTGTGCACGCCGCGCGCCAGGTACTCGAGGTTGACCTGGTGCACGATGCCAAAGCCTGGTGGCACCACGCCAAAAGTCTGGAAGGCCTGCATGCCCCACTTGAGAAACTGGTAGCGCTCCTTATTGCGCTGGAACTCCAGCTTCATGTTGAGGTCCAGCGCATCGGGCGTGCCGTAGTGGTCGACCATCACCGAATGGTCGATCACCAGGTCCACGGGCACCAGTGGCTCGATGCGGCGCGGGTCATGGCCCAGGCGCACGGCGGCGCTGCGCATGGCAGCCAGGTCGGCCAGCAGCGGCACGCCCGTGAAGTCCTGCAGCAGCACGCGCGCCACGACGAAGGGGATCTCTTCGGTGCGCTGGGCATGGGGTTGCCACTGGGCCAGTTGCGCCACATGCTCGGCCGTGACCTTGCGGCCGTCGCAGTGGCGCAGCACCGATTCGAGCACGATGCGCAGCGACACCGGCAGCCGCGCGACATTCGGAAATTGCTCGGCCAGGGCCTTGAGTGAGTACAGCACGGCCTGCTCACCCGCGCCGGTGGCGAAGGCCTGGCGCGTGGTCTCGAAGGCGGGGGGGTGCGCGGCGGGGGCGGTGGAACTGGGTGAGGCGGTCACAAAAAGCTCCCTGGATGAATGACGGCGCCCCCGGCGGCGCGGGGGGACATGCGGTCAATTCATTCTGGCAGTGGCTCGGTGCAAGCAAAAGCTCAGCCGGTGAAAGGCTTTGACGTGTGCGGACATACGCCGTCTGGCGCGGCGCAGAGGGTTTCTGACATACTCACCGCGCTCATGCATGCAGTCCGGCCTCACCCAGACGGGCCGCCCACCCAGAAGGAAGCCCCATGAAACGCAGGACCCTCCTCCAGGCCGGCGCCGGCCTGGCCCTCCCCCCGGCCCTAGTCCCGAGCTGGGCGCAGGACAAGTACCCCAACAAGCCGATCACCTGGGTCTGCCCCTACGCCGCCGGTGGCAATGCCGACAACCGCTCACGCCAGGTGGCCAAGGCCATGAGCGCGCTGCTGGGCCAGCCCATCATCATCGACAACAAGGCTGGGGCCGGCGGCAACATCGGCACCGACATCATCGCCAAAGCCAAGCCCGACGGCTATGTGATTGGCATGGGCAATTTCGCGCCCTTGGCCGTGAACCATGCGCTTTTCAAGAAGCTGAGCTTCGACCCGCAAAACGACCTCACGCCCATCTGCCTGATCGAACGCGGCCCACTCATCCTGATGGTGCGCAGCGATTCACGCTTCAAATCCCTCAAGGATGTGGTGGCGGCCGCCAAGGCCAGTCCCGGCAAGCTGAGCTACGCCTCGGGGGGCATCGGCGGCACGCACCACCTCAGCGGCGCGCTGCTGGAGCACACGGCGGGGATCGACATGATCCACGCGCCCTACAAGAGTGGCGCAGCCGGCGCCAGCGACCTCATGGCCGGCCAGGTGGACATGATGTTCGAGCAGATGTACAGCGCCATGCCCGCCATCCAAAGCGGGCGCCTGCGCGCGCTGGCCATCACGAGCAGAACCCGTTCAGCCCTGCTGCCCGACGTGCCCAGCATGGCCGAGCTGGGATTCCCGGCGGTAGAGGTGCTCAACTGGCAGGGCCTCATTGGCCCCAAGGGGATGCCGCCCGAACTGGTGCGGAGGCTGAACGCCGTGTGCAACCAGGCGCTGCAAAGCGCCGAGGTGAAAGAAAAGATCACGGGTCAGGGGAACGAACTGGGCGGTGGCACGCCCGAGCAGTTCGCCGCCCTCATCAAGGCTGAAAGCCCGCGTTGGGGCAAGGTGGTGCGCGACGCGAAGATCGAGCCCGAGTGAGCTGAGCTGAGCAGCCCTGCGCGCTGTGCTCAGCGCTGCAGCCAGACGGCCAGGCTGCAGCGGTCGGCGCTGCGGCTCCAGCTGCCGTCGAACACCGACACCACAAAGCGCTCGATGCGATCGAGCTGTGGCACCACTTCGGCAAGCCAGCGCTTGCGGCTGCCGCGTTCATGGCCTGCAATGACTGCGGCGATCGACATGCCTGCGCTGCTCAGGCCTTCGGACACCAAAAAGTCAATCGCACTGCCATCGTAGTAATTCGGATCCAGCGCAAAGGCCTGGACCACCGCATCGGCCAGGACCTGATGCGCCTCCTCATGGTTGTGCGGCAACGGCACTGGTACACGCAGGGCCAAGGTCAGGCTCACGCTGGTTTGCGTGGCCATGAGTTCAGCATAAGTGCACTGCCCCAGCAGCACGCGAACGCGCGCCACCAGCGCTTCATGAACCAGGCTGTGAATTTTGGGTTTTGACAAGGCAGGCAAGGCAACTCCTAGAAGGAAAACTAAACAGGCCAGAGTGTGAAGTCGGCCTCGCGTCATGGGCTTAAAGCAGCTGCTCACTCACACCCTGCAGGCCCCACACTCGGCAGCCAAGGCCAAGTCTTAAAGCTTTACAACTCAAGTGTAGAGCCCGTACTCCCAACAAAGCGGCCCCAGAAAAAAGCCCCGCCGGCTTTCACCAGCGGGGCCTTCCCGTAGGCCGCGCCTAGGGGCTTAGGCGGTGATGCCTTTGGCCACGTCGGCGTACTCTTCGATCTGGTCGAAGTTCATGTACTTGTAGATGTTGGCGCTGTCCTTGCTGAGGACACCCACCGCCGCCTGGTACTCGGCCACGGTCGGGATGCGACCGAGCTTGGAGCACACCGCCGCCAGTTCTGCGCTGGTGAGGAACACGTTGGTGTTCTTGCCCAGGCGGTTGGGGAAGTTGCGGGTGGAGGTGGAGACCACGGTGGCGCCTTCGCGCACCTGGGCCTGATTGCCCATGCACAGGGAGCAGCCGGGCATTTCGGTGCGGGCACCGGCAGCACCAAAGTTGGCGTAGTGGCCTTCCTTGATGAGCTCGCTCTCGTCCATCTTGGTGGGCGGGGCGACCCAGAGCTTGACCGGGATGTCACGCGCGCCGCCCAGCACGGTGGCCGCTGCACGGAAGTGGCCGATGTTGGTCATGCACGAGCCGATGAAGGCCTCGTCGATCTTGGTGCCGGCCACTTCGCTGAGGAATTTGGCGTCATCCGGATCGTTGGGGCAGCAGACGATGGGCTCCTTGATATCGGCCAGGTCAATCTCGATGACGGCGGCGTACTCGGCGTCCTTGTCGGCTTCGAGCAGGTTGGGCTTGGCCAGCCAGGCCTCGACGGCGGCAATGCGACGCTCGAGCGTGCGCTTGTCCTGGTAGCCGTTGGCGATCATGTTCTTCATGAGCACCACGTTGGAGTTGAGGTATTCGGCCACGGGCGCCTGGTTGAGCTTGATGGTGCAACCAGCGGCCGAGCGCTCAGCCGAAGCGTCAGACAGCTCGAAAGCTTGCTCGACCTTCAGGTCAGGCAGGCCTTCAATTTCCAGAATGCGGCCAGAGAACACGTTCTTCTTGCCGGCCTTGGCCACGGTGAGCAGACCGGCCTTGATGGCATACAGCGGAATCGCGTGCACGAGGTCGCGCAGCGTCACGCCAGGCTGCATTTGGCCCTTAAAGCGCACCAGCACGCTCTCGGGCATGTCCAGCGGCATCACGCCGGTGGCGGCACCAAAGGCCACCAGGCCCGAGCCTGCGGGGAAGGAAATGCCGATGGGAAAACGCGTGTGCGAGTCGCCGCCCGTGCCCACGGTGTCGGGCAGCAGCAGGCGGTTGAGCCAGGAGTGGATCACGCCGTCACCGGGGCGCAGGGCCACGCCGCCGCGGTTGCTGATGAAGGCGGGCAACTCGCGGTGCGTCTTGACGTCCACGGGCTTGGGGTAGGCCGCCGTGTGGCAGAAGGACTGCATGACCATGTCGGCCGAGAAACCCAGGCAGGCCAGGTCTTTGAGCTCGTCACGGGTCATGGGGCCGGTGGTGTCTTGCGAGCCCACGGTGGTCATCTTGGGTTCGCAGTAGGTGCCCGGGCGCACGCCCTGGCCTTCAGGCAGGCCGACCGCGCGGCCGACCATCTTCTGGGCCAGGGTGAAGCCGGCCTTGGTGGCAGCGGGCGGCTGGGGCAGACGGAACAGGCTGGAGGCGGGCAAGCCCAGGAAGTCGCGGGCCTTGGCGGTCAGCGAGCGGCCGATGATGAGGTTAATGCGGCCGCCGGCGCGCACTTCGTCAAACAGCACATCGCTCTTGAGCTTGAACTCGACCACGGTCTGGCCGCCCTTGG
The DNA here is from genome assembly GCA_947457975.1 of Comamonadaceae bacterium. Lineage (GTDB taxonomy): Bacteria > Pseudomonadota > Gammaproteobacteria > Burkholderiales > Burkholderiaceae_C > Polaromonas. The sequence continues at coordinate 24,174 of CANGYC010000002.1, forward strand.
TGATCTTGCCGTCGTAGGGCAGCACCTCGATGACGTCGCCCATCTCGAGCTTGGAGACGTCCACTTCAATGGGCAGCGATCCGGAGTCTTCCTGGGTGTTGTAGAAGATGGGGGCGATCTTGCCGCCCAGGGTCACGCCGCCAAAGCGCTTGTTCGGCACAAAGGGGATGTCCTGGCCGGTGGCCCAGATCACGCTGTTGGTGGCGGACTTGCGGCTCGAGCCGGTGCCCACCACGTCGCCCACGTAAGCCACCAGATGGCCTTTTTTCTTCAGATCATCAATGAACTGCATGGGGCCGCGCTTGCCGTCTTCCTCGGGCTTGAAAGCCGCATCGGGGCGGGTGTTCTTCAGCATGGCCAGGTAGTGCAGCGGGATGTCGGGGCGGCTCCACGCATCGGGGGCGGGCGAGAGGTCGTCGGTGTTGGTCTCGCCAGGCACCTTGAAGACGGTGACGGTGATGCTCTTGGGCACTTCGGGGCGGCTGGTGAACCACTCCGCATCGGCCCAGCTCTGCATGACTTCTTTGGCCTTGGCATTGCCGGCCTTGGCTTTGTCAGCGACATCGTTGAAGAAGTCGAACATGAGCAGGGTCTTTTTCAGACCTTCAGCAGCCACGCCGGCGACCTGGGCGTCGTCCAACAGCTCGATGAGGGGGTGCACGTTGTAGCCGCCCACCATGGTGCCCAGCAGCTCGGTGGCCTTGGCTTTGGAGATGAGGCCGACCGACAGATCACCGTGGGCCACGGCGGCCAGGAAAGAGGCCTTGACCTTGGCAGCATCGTCCACGCCGGGAGGCACGCGGTGGGTGATCAGGTCGAGGAGGAAGGCGTCTTCGCCCTTGGGCGGGCTCTTCAGCAGCTCGATGACCTCGGCCACCTGCTTGGCCGACAGGGGCAGCGGCGGGATGCCGAGGGCGGCTCGCTCGGCCACGTGGGCTCGGTAGGTCTGCAAAAAGTCGCTCATGGTTTTCTCCTGAAAAATTCGGGGGCGATCACAAAGAAAGGAAATAGGCTTGCGCCTGGCTCGGCAGCTTGGCGCCGGTGCGGTGCGCGCGCTCCAGCAGCTGCCAGTAGTAGCGGTAACTGGCACGGTCGTGCAACTGGCCCTTGAAACTCACGGGAGCCCAGTTGGCCGCCTGGGCGGCCTGCATGAGTTCGGTGGCCACTTCAATCTCGGACTGCTGCGGCGCGAAGGCGGCCAGGATGGGCCGGATCTGCGCAGGATGGATGCTCCACATGCGGGTGTAGCCCAGCTCGCGAGCCGCACGGGTGGCAGCGCGCTCCATGGCGGCCGCATCGCTGAACTCGGTGACCACGCAGTGCGAAGGCACCTTGCCGTGGGCGTGGCAGGCAGAGGCAATCTCCAGCTTGGCGCGCACCACCAGCGGATGCGTGAACTGCCCGGCCGAGCCCATGGCCTCGGCACCAATGGCGCCATGGTGGCTGGAGACAAAATCCATCAGGCCGAAGCTGATGGACTGCACGCGCGGGTGAGAGGCGATGTCGAAGGCGTGGTGCACGGCGCGGGCCGACTCCAGCAGCACATGGATGGGCAGCTTGGCAGCCGCGCCACCCAAGGCCAAAAGCGCGGCATCGACCTGCTGCACGTCAGCCAGGCTCTCGACCTTGGGCACCATCAGGTGGCACAGCCGGTGCGCAGCCTGACCGGCGATGGTGGCCAGGTCGTCCGCGAAGGCGGGATGATCCACCGGGTGCACGCGCACCGCCACGCGAGCGCGGGGGTCGGCGGCCAAGGCCAGCGAGACCACCAGGGCGGCGTGCTCGGCTTCGCCGCCCACGGGCGCGCCATCCTCGCAGTCAAGCGTGACATCAAACACGCAGGCGCCGAACTCCTCCAGCATCTCAGCCTGCAGCTGCAGGCTCTTGCGCATGCGGGGCTCGACGCCGCTGTAGTGGTCGCACACCGGCAGCGCACCCGCAGCCGCCTGCGCATCCAGAAGAACATCGCGAGGGTGCGTCATTCCCGGAAAGGCATGGAAGTGCGGGAGATCTGGCAGCTGGCCAAGGGTCGATCTTGAAAGACGGCTGCTTTACAGCAGGTGGGCCACGCCCGCTTGCTCGTCAGTCAGCTCTTTGAGGGTCTTGTCGATGCAAGCCTGGCTGAAGGCGTCGATCGGCAGACCCTCGACCACCTTGTACTGGCCGCCTTCGCAGGTGACCGGGAAGCCGAACATGACGTCCTTGGGAATACCGTACCAACCCTGCGAGGGAATGCCCATGGTGACCCACTTGCCGTTGGTGCCCAGGGCCCAGTCGCGCATGTGGTCGATGGCGGCGTTGGCGGCCGAGGCGGCCGACGACAGGCCGCGGGCCTCGATGATCGCCGCGCCGCGCTTGCCCACGGTGGGCAGGAACACGGTTTCGTTCCAGACCTGGTCGTTGATCATGTCCTTGACCGACTGGCCACCGATGGTGGCAAAGCGGTAGTCGGCGTACATGGTGGGCGAGTGGTTACCCCAAACGGCCAGCTTCTCGATGTCCTTGACGGCTTTGCCAGTTTTGGCGGCGATCTGAGAGGCGGCGCGGTTGTGGTCCAGGCGCAGCATGGCGGTGAAGTTGTTCGGGTTGAGGTCGGGGGCCGACTTCATGGCGATGTAGGCGTTGGTGTTGGCAGGGTTGCCGACCACCAA
>CANGYC010000003.1 GCA_947457975.1 Comamonadaceae bacterium
ATTACGAGAATTTCCCCGTCGCCTCCTGGCTGTGCCCAGCGCGGCTGCGACCGGCCGTGGTGGCGATCTACGGCTTTGCCCGCACCGCCGACGACCTGGCCGACGAGGGCCAGGCTCCACCCGCCGAGCGCCTGGCAGACCTGGCGGCCTTCCGTGCCGAGCTTCATGCCTGCGCCCAGGGCCTGCCGCCCTCCCCCCGCTGGGCACACGTGTTCGGCCCGCTGGCGCCGGTGCTGCGCGAGTTTCAGCTGCCGCTGACCCTGCTCACCGACCTGCTCAGCGCGTTCGAGCAGGACGTGCTAACGCACCGCTATGCCAGCCAGGCCCAGTTGCTGGACTACTGCCGCCGCTCGGCCAACCCGGTGGGCCGCCTGCTGCTGCACCTCTATGGTGTGCAGGACGAGCGTTCACTGGCACGCAGCGACTGCATCTGCACCGCCTTGCAGCTGGTCAACTTCTGGCAGGACCTCAGCGTGGACCTGCCGCGCGGGCGCCTTTATCTGCCGGCCGAGCTGTGCACACGCCACGGGGTGGACGAGGGCGCGCTGCTGGGCCAGCAGACCAGCCCCGCCGCACGGGCGCTGATCGCAGAGGCCGTCGGCTGGGCCCGTGCGCTGATGCACGAAGGCGCACCCCTGGTGCACGCGGTGCCCGGCCGTGCGGGCTGGGAGTTGCGCCTGGTGGTGCAGGGCGGATTGCGCATTGCGCAGCGCATCGAACGCATGGGCTACGACACCTTGCAGCAACGCCCGGCCTTGGGGCCTCGCGATGGGGCCGCCATGCTCTGGCGCAGCCTGCTCATGTGAGCACGGCGGTGCCGCCGAGCTTGCAGCGACAATGCCGCCATGACGCCTGAGCAGTACGTCCAGCAAAAAGCCGCCGCCTCGGGCAGCAGCTTCTACTACGCCTTTCTTTTCCTGCCACGCGAGCGGCGCGCAGCCATCACGGCCTTCTACGCCTTCTGCCGCGAGGTGGACGATGTGGTCGACGAAGTCGCCGACCCGCATGTGGCGCAGACCAAGCTGGCCTGGTGGCGCCGCGAAGTGCAGACGGCTTTTGCGGGCCAGCCCAGCCACCCGGTGATGCAGGCACTCATGCCCTGGGCGCCGGTGTACGGCATCACCGCCGCGCACCTGAACGCCGTGATCGAGGGCTGCCAGATGGACCTGGAACAAAGCCGCTACCTGGACCTGCCGGCCCTGCAGCGCTACTGCCATCTGGTGGCAGGCATCGTGGGCGAGGTGGCCGCGCGCATCTTTGGCCAGACGCAGGAAGCCACCACGGCCTACGCGCACAAGATGGGCTTGGCTTTTCAGCTCACCAACATCATCCGCGACGTGGGCGAAGACGCCTTGCGCGGCCGCATTTACCTGCCCATCAGCGAGCTCCAGCAGTTCGACGTGAAAGCGCATGAGCTCCTCAAGCGCCAGTACTCCGAGCGCTTCAGCGCGCTGATGAAATTCCAGGCCGAGCGTGCCCTGCAGCTCTATGACGAGGCCCTGGCCCTGCTGCCGGCAGAAGACCGGCGCGCACAGAAGCCTGGCCTGATGATGGCCAGCATTTACCGCACCCTGCTGCGCGAAATCCAAGCCGACGGCTACCAGGTGCTGCACCAGCGCGTGAGCCTGACGCCGCTGCGCAAGTTCTGGCTGGCCTGGAAGACCCAGGCCTTGGGCCGCGTGGCCTGAGGTTCAGGTGCACGTAGCCGTTATAGGCGCAGGCTGGGCCGGTTGCGCCGCCGCGGTCGAAGCCACCCGGCGGGGCCACCAGGTGCTCTTGCTTGAAGCCAGCCGGCAGCCGGGCGGCCGGGCGCGGCGCCTGGACTGGGTTCACGAAGGTCAGCCTTGGCGGCTGGACAACGGGCAGCACATTCTCATCGGCGCCTACCGCGAGACCCTGGAGCTGATGCGCACGCTGGGCGTCGAGCCCGAAGCGCACCTGCACCGCCTGCCGCTGAGCCTGCGCACCCCGCAAGGCCAGGGCATGGCCCTGCCGGCCGGCTGGCCACCCCGCCTGGCGGTGCTGGCCGGGGTGCTGGCAGCACCCGGCTGGCGCGCGCGCGACAAGTTGTCGCTGCTGCGGTCTGCACTCGCCTGGCAAGCCGCCGGATTCCAATGTCCGCCCGAGGTCTCGGTGGCGCGCCTGTGCAGCGGCCTGACACCGGCGGTGTTCCAGGGGCTGATTGAACCGCTGTGCGTCTCGGCCCTCAACACCCCGGCCGAGCGGGCCAGCGCCCAAGTGTTCCTGCGGGTGATGCAAGACGCGCTCTTTAGCGAGCGGGGCGGCGCCGACCTGTTGTTGCCCCGCTCGGACCTCTCGGCCCTGCTGCCCGACGCCGCCCTGGCCTGGCTGAAGGCGCAGGGCCAGGCCGTGCGCTTGGGCACCCGTGTGCTGGGGCTCTTGCGCCATGCAAAGGGCTGGGCGCTGCAAACAGCCTGCGAGGACACCCCTTTGCAGGCCGACGCCGTGCTGCTGGCCTGCCCCGCCGGGGAGTCCCTGCGCCTGCTCGAGCCCCTGGACGGCACGGCCGGTTGGGTGGCAGCGGCGCGAGGCCTATCGCATGAAGCCATCGCCACGGTCTACGCCAACGCGCCCGGCGTACAGCTGCCCGCCCCCATGCTGGCCTTACCGAGCGAGGCAGACGCACCGGCGCAGTTTGTATTCGACCGGGGCCAGCTCGGCGGGCCGGCCGGCCTGCTGGCCTTCGTGGTCAGTGCCAGCCAGGGCGAGCGCAGCGCCCTCGAAGCCCAGGTGCTGGCACAGGGCCGCAGGCAACTCGCCCTGGAACAGCTCGAGGCGGTGACCACCGTGGTGGACAAGCGCGCGACCTTTGCGTGCACGCCGGGCCTGGAACGCCCGGGTCTGCGCCCCGTCCAAACTGACGACGCGCTGCGCGCCTGCGGAGACTACGTGGCCGGGCCCTACCCTGCCACGCTGGAAGGCGCAGTGCGCTCAGGCCTGGCGGCAGCGCGGTCGCTGGGCTGAGCAAGCCGCCCGAACGGCCTCAGGCCCTCAAGCCTTGCGCGACAGTGCTCTTACCTGCTGCTGGGCATCGCGCGCCATGCAGCGCTTGAGCCAGTCCTGCACATGGGGCACGGATGCCAGCAGGGCCGGCACGGGCAGCAGCCAGGCCAGCACCGAGGCCACGCAGATGTCGGCCACCGTGAAGCGCTCCCCAGCCACATAGGCGCGGCCCGCGGCCAGGTGCTGCTCCAGCACTTGCAGGGGCACCTGCAGGCGAGCGCCGCTTTCCTGGGCCAGCTCGGGCTTGCGGCGGTCCGGAGGCATCACGACGCTGTGCATGAGCACGGCCAGCGCATCTTTTTCGCACTCGGTCACGGTCCAGAAGGTCCAGCGCAGCACCTCGGCCTGCTCGGCCGGGGTCACGCCGCTGAGGGTGCCGCCCCCTGGCAGGGGATAGCGCTGGGCCAGGTACAGCGCGCAGGCCATGGACTCCCAGACGATGACGCCGTGGTCATCGACCACCGGAATATGGCCGTTGGGATTGAGCTGGAGAAACTCCGGGGTGCGCGTGGCCCCGCCCGCATAGGGCGTGGCGATGTGCTCGTAGGCCAGGCCCAGTTCATGGGCCACCCACAGGGGGCGGGAGGCGCGGGAGGCGGCGATGCCGTAAATCTTCAGGCTCATGCGGGTGTCCTTGGGGTGGTTCAGTCAGCGGTGTTCAGGCCAGCAGCAGCGGCACCTCGGCCAGGCTGGTCACGGTCTCGTGGGGTTGGGCCTCGTGGGTCCAGAGATGGTCTTCGCGGTTGACCCACACGGTCTGCATGCCACAGGCCAGCGCCCCCAGCACGTCGAGCGCCGCGTCGTCGCCGATGTGCAGCACCTCATGGGCCTGGACACCGGCGGCCTGGGCCGCCACCTCAAAAATATGCGGGTCGGGCTTGCCCACGCCCAGGCGCTCGGCGCTGATGCTGGCGCGAAAGAAAGGCCCCAGGCCGATGCGGTCGATGTCTGCATTGCCGTTGGAGAGGGCCACCAGCGGATAGCGTGCGGCCAGGGCCTCAAGCGCGGGGCGGGCGTCATCAAAGAGCTGCACGTCCTGCCGCACGGAGAAAAACACCTGAAATGCGGGCTCGGCCAGGGCCGTGTCCTCGGCGCAGCGGGCCAGGGCCAGCCGGATCAATTCGCGGCGCACATCGCTCAGGCGGTGGTGAATGGCCGGGTGCAGACGCAGGGCTTGGTCGCGCAGTTCATGGCGCACCGCCGGGTCGGCCAGCAGGGTGGCAGCCTTCGGGGCCTGGTCGCGCAGCCAGTCCTGCAGGGCCGTTTCGGCGCGGGCGATGGTGGGCCAGATGGGCCAGAGGGTGTCGTCCAGGTCCAGGGTAATGGCCCGGACTTTGAGTCGGTCGAGCATGGTGCGGGAGAATACCCCACCATGCCGTTTTCAACCGAACCCGCCTACACCCATGGATCCGCGCCTGTGCAAGGGGCCCGCACCGCCGTGCTGTACTGCAATCTGGGCACGCCCGATGCGCCCACGGCGCCAGCACTGCGGCGCTACCTGGCCGAATTTCTGGGCGATCACCGCGTGGTGGAAATCCCCAAACCCATCTGGTGGCTGATCCTGCACGGCATCATCCTGCGCGTGCGGCCCAAGAAGTCGGCTGCCAAGTACGCCAGCATCTGGACGGCGCAGGGCTCGCCCCTGAAGGTGTGGACCGCCGCCCAGGCCGATCGGCTCGGCGATGCCTTGCGCCAGCGCGGCCACCAAGTGCAGGTGCGTTATGCCATGCGCTATGGCAACCCCTCGATCGCCAGCCAGATTGACGAGCTCAAAGGTCAGGGCATCGAGCGCGTGCTCGTGGTGCCCGCCTACCCGCAGTACAGCGGCACCACCACGGCCAGCGTGTTCGATGCGGTACACGCCTGGGCACTCAAGGCGCGGCGCCTGCCGGAATGGCGTTTCGTCAACCACTACCACGACCAGGCCGGCTACATCGCCGCCCTGGCCCGCACGGTGCGCGAACACTGGCAGGCCCACGGCCAGCCCGAGCAGCTGGTGATGAGCTTTCACGGCGTGCCTGCCCGCACGCTCTCGCTGGGCGATCCTTACCACTGCGAATGCCACAAGACCGCACGCCTCTTGGCCGAGGCCCTGGACTTGCCCAAGGACCGCTACAAAGTCACCTTCCAGTCGCGCTTTGGCAAGGCCAAATGGCTGGAGCCCTACACCGAGCCCACCCTGGTGGCCATGGCGCAGGCTGGCGTCAAGCGCGTGGACGTGATCTGCCCGGGTTTCACGGCCGACTGCCTGGAGACCCTGGAAGAGATCAGCGACGAAGCGCGCGAGGCCTTCATGCACGCCGGCGGCGAGCAGTTCCACTACATCCCCTGCCTGAACGACCACCCGGCCTGGATCTCGGCCCTGGCCGATCTGTGCGAGCAGCACCTGGCCGGCTGGGACACCCGGTCGGCCCCCGACCAGCAGGCCCTGGCCCGCAGCCGGGATGCGGCGCAGGCACTGGGCGCGGCGCAGTGAAGCTCCACGCCGCTCGTACACCGCAGCTGCTGTTGCGACCTTGGGCCGCCTGACCCGGTTCGAACCATCGCCCCATGGAGAAGATGCGCATCGACAAGTGGCTGTGGGCGGCCCGGTTTTTCAAGACGCGCGTGCTGGCCACCGAAGAACTCGACAAGGGCCGGGTTCAGATCAACGGCCACAACGTCAAGCCAGCGCATGACGTGAAGCCCGGCGACATGGTGCAGCTTCGGCAGGGCCGCATACCGCGCACGGTCAAGGTGCGGGGCTTGTCTCTGCAGCGCGGACCGGCCCCGGTGGCCCAGCAGCTCTATGAAGAAACAGCGGACAGCCTGGCACTGCGCGCGCAGCTGCAGGAGCACCAGCGCCTGCATCCTGAGCCGGCTGACACCATTGAACACGGCCGCCCCACCAAGCGCGACCGCCGTGACATGAGCCGGGCCTGGGACCAGCGCTGGAGTGCCTCGCTGGACGACTGACAGACCCGAGGGCTCAGGCCTCGGCGCGCAGGAAATGCTGGCGGTAGTGGATCAATTCGTCGATCGACTCGTGCACATCGGCCAGCGCCGTGTGGCTCTGGGCCTTGCGAAAACTGCTGTAGACCTCGGGGCGCCAGCGCTTGGCCAGCTCCTTGAGGGTGCTGACATCGAGGTTGCGGTAATGCAAAAAGGCTTCGAGCTTGGGCATGTACTTCACCAGGAAGCGTCGGTCCTGGCTGATGGTGTTGCCGCACAAGGGCGAGCTGCTCCTGGGCACGTAGCGGCTGATGAATTCGAGCAGCTGCTTTTCCGCTTCGGCCTCAGTGAGGGTGCTGGCCTTGACCTTGTCGATCAGGCCGCTCTTGCCGTGCGTGCCCTTGTTCCAGGCGTCCATGGCACCCAGCAGCGCATCGCTTTGGTGGATCACCAGCACCGGGCCTTCAATGCGCGGCTCGAGCTTGGGGCCGGTGATGATGACCGCGATCTCCAGGAGCCGCTCCTTCTCCGGATCGAGCCCGGTCATCTCGCAATCGATCCAGACCAGGTTCTGGTCGGACTTGGGCAAATCGGCAGTGGGGACTTGGGTGTCAGGCATGTCTTGATTCTCGCTGATGACCTAAACTGACTCTGATGGACATGTTCTCCCTGGCATTCACCCTCGTCTTCTGCGCTGCCCTGCTGCTGAGCGTGCTGCTCAGGCTCTACCTGGTTTCGCGCCAGGTGCGCCACGTGGCGCTGCACCGCCACGAAGTGCCGGCCGCTTTTGCCCGCACCATCACCCTCTCGGCCCATCACAAAGCTGCCGACTACACCATCGCCAAGGCCCGTCTGGGCATGCTTGAGCTGGTTTTTGGCACGGCCGTGCTGCTGTGCTGGACGCTGCTGGGTGGCCTGGATGCGCTCAACCACGCCCTTAGCGGCTGGCCCCTGCTCGACGGCCATCCCTTGCTGGCCCAGGTGGCCCTGGTGGCCGGCTTCGCGCTGATCGGCGGCCTGCTGGAGCTGCCATTCAGCCTCTATGCCACTTTCCGGCTCGAGGAGCGCTTTGGCTTCAACAAGATGACGTTCGGCCTCTGGCTGGCCGACCTGCTCAAGGGCTCGCTGCTGGGCGCCCTCATCGGCCTGCCCATCGTGGCCCTCATCGTGTGGCTGATGGGCACGGCCGGTGCGCTGTGGTGGCTGTGGGCCTGGGGCGCCTGGATGGGTATTAACTTGCTGGCGCTGGTGCTCTACCCCACGCTGATTGCCCCGCTTTTCAACAAGTTCCAGCCCCTGGAGGACGAGGCCCTGCGCACGCGCGTGACGGCGCTGATGCAGCGCTGCGGCTTCTCGGCCAAGGGCCTCTTTGTGATGGATGGCAGCCGCCGCTCGGCCCACGCCAACGCTTATTTCACCGGCTTTGGCGCGGCCAAGCGCGTGGTGTTCTACGACACCCTGCTGCAGCAGCTCGACCCGGGCGAGGTGGACGCGGTGCTGGCCCACGAGCTGGGGCACTTCAAGCACAAGCACATCCTGCAGCGGATCGTGATGATGTTCGCCCTGAGCCTGGGCGGCTTTGCGCTGCTGGGCTGGCTGTCCCTGCAGGTGTGGTTCTACACCGGCCTGGGTGTGGCGCCCCAGCTGGCCGCCCCCAACGATGCTCTGGCCCTGCTGCTGTTCATGCTGGTGGTGCCGGTGTTCTCGTACTTCACCTCGCCCCTGTCGGCACGGCTGTCGCGCCAGCATGAGTTCCAGGCGGATGCATACGCTTGCCAGCAGGCCAGCGGCCAGGACCTCTCCAGCGCGCTGCTCAAGCTCTACAAAGACAACGCCAGCACCCTCACCCCCGATCCGCTGTACGCGAGTTTTTATTACTCGCACCCACCGGCCTCGGAACGGCTGGCGCGCATGGCCGGCACAGCGCCGCCAGCCGCAGGAGCTGCGGCATGACGCGGGCTGTGCACCAGCACCGCCGGGCCCTGGGCCCCACGGACATCGTCACCCAGCTGACGCAGCTCAACGGCGAACGGCCTCAGGGCTGGCGCCTGATTGACGGGGCGCTGGAGAAGAGCTTTGGCTTCGCGCACTTTCACGAGACCATGAGCTTCGTCAACGCCGTGGCACATGTCGCAAACATCGAAGACCACCATCCTGACATGCAGGTGAGCTACAAGCGCTGCACAGTGCGTTTTTCCACGCACGAGGTGCAGGGCATCTCGGTGAGCGACTTTTTCTGCGCGGCCAAGGTCGACGCCCTGCTCGATTGAAAGCAGCCCGCGCCTCCGCCGGCACAGGGGCCACCCCACAGGACGGCCTGGTCATCGCCAGCTTCGGCCGCCACGTGCTGGTGGAAACACCCCAGGGTGAGCGGCGCATCTGCCATCCGCGGGGCAAGAAAAATCAGGCGGTGGTCGGCGACCGCGTGCGCTGGCAAGCCTCCGAGGATGAAGGCACTATCGAGCAGGTGCAAGAGCGCCGCAACCTGTTCTACCGCCAGGACGAACTGCGCACCAAGTCGTTTGCGGCCAACCTCGACCGGGTGTTGATCCTGATCGCCGCCGAGCCGGAATTTTCAGAAAGCCAGCTCACACGGGCCCTGGTGGCCGCCGAGGCCGAACGCATCCGTCCCCTGATCGCGCTGAACAAGAGCGATTTGAAGGAACCTTTCGCACGGGCCTGGGCACGTTTGGGGGCCTACCGCGACATGGGCTACGAGGTGCTGCCCTTGGCGGTGCACCCCGCCGGGGACGGCCCGGGCAAGTCGCTGGCCGACCTCCCGGAGCGGCTGGCGGGCCACACCACACTGGTGCTGGGCCCCTCCGGGGCGGGCAAGAGCAGCCTGGTCAACCGGCTGGTGCCGGCGGCCCGAGTGCTCACGGCGGAAATTTCCCAGGCCCTCAATTCGGGCAAGCACACCACCACCAGCACCACGCTGTACTGGCTGGACGAGGCGCGTCAGAGCGCCCTGATCGATTCGCCCGGCTTCCAGGAATTCGGGCTGCACCACATTCCTGCCATGCAACTGGCCCAGCTGATGCCCGACCTGTGGGCGCATGCGCAGGACTGCCGCTTCCACAACTGCACGCACCTGCATGAGCCTGGCTGCGGCGTCATCACTGAGGTGCAAGCCGATGTGAGCCGCATCAGCCCCCAGCGCTACCGCCTGTACCGGGAATTGTTCGACGAGTTATCGCAGCCGCCGCGCTACTGAGGCCCCAGCCTCAGCCCAGCAGACGCGCCAGCGTCAGCAGCGCCAGCAGCACCATCCACAGCACCACAGAGCGCCAGACCAGGCCCACGATGCTGCGCAAGTGCGCCAGCTCAGGCTCGCGGCCGGGCGTGGTGACGGTAGCCCCGGGTTGGTCCAGGTCGGCGTCGATCAGGTCGCGCTTGGCTGCACGCAGGGCCGAGCCGCCCAGGCGCACATTCACCGCCCCCGCAGTGGCGGCCAGCACCACGCCCCGGTTGCGGTCGGCCTGGGCCACCAGGCCAGGAGGGGCCAGCTCCTGCGCGTAGTGGCGCCAGCTGTCGATGGCCTCCTCGAAGCTGCCCACCACGGCAAAGGCCAGCGCCGTCATGCGGGCCGGCAGGAAGTCGATCAGACCCCAGGAGCGGTCGGCCGCCTGCAGCGAGGCGCTGCTCACGCCCTCGCCCGGACGACGGCTCTTGTAAGCCCAGTAGCGCTGGACGAATTCACTCATGCGGTAGAGCACCGCGCCCGCCGGTCCCAGACCGAAGGCCGCCAGCACCGAGTACCAGCCGAGCACACCAAAGACATGCCGATGGGCCGCCAGCACCGAATGCTCGATCACGTGGCGCACGATCTCGCTGCGCGGCAGCTCACTGGCATCGACCTGCTGCCAGTCGGCCAGCAGATGCCGGGCCTGCGCCTCGTCGCCCATGTCCAGGGCATCGCGAATGTCGGTGAAATGGTGGCTGAACTGCCTAAAACCCAGGGTCACATACAGCACGGCCACGTTCCACACGAAGGCCAGCACCGGGTGCACGCGCCAGAGCGCCAGATGAATAGCCAGCGCCGCCAGGGTGGGGCCGAGGACGGCCACCGACCAGGCCACCCAGCCATGGTGGCTGCGCCCGGCGTCGAGATTGCGGCTGGACCAGCGGGCCCAGGCACGCAGCAGCCCATGGACGGCATTGCCTGGGGCCAGGGGCCTGGCCTGCTCGACGAGCAAGGCGAACAGCACGGCAAGAAAGCTCATGCCCGGGATGATAAACGGGGGGACCCTGGCCTGTTCAGGCGGCCAGGAGGCGATACAGGTTGCGCAGCATGCCGGCGGTGGCGCCCCAGATGTAGCGCTCCCGGTCTGGCTCGCCCGTCCAGGGCATGGACAACCACTGGCGCTCACCGCCATCAAAGTCGGCTTTGTGCCGGCGGTGGTTGGCCGGGTTCATGAGGAAGGACAGCGGCACTTCAAAGACATCGGCCACCTCGTCGGGATTGGGCTGCAGCGCAAAACCCGGACGCACCAGCGCCACCACGGGCGTGACCACATAGGCCGTACCCGTGACATAGACCGGCAAGGTGCCCAGCACCTCGACGAAGGAGGGCGCCAGTCCCACCTCTTCCTCGGCCTCGCGCAAGGCCGTGTGGACCTCGTCCACATCGGTGTCGTCGCAGCGCCCCCCCGGAAAGGCGATTTGGCCCGAATGTGTGGACAGGTGCTGACCCCGCTGCGTCAGCAAGAGCTGAAGTTCGCCGCGCATGACCAGCGGCACCAGCACGGCCGCACGGGCCGGCGGGCGGTCCACGAAAAGGCGCTCCACGCTGTCATCCGGTGTCCAGGCGGGCGGCGAGCGAAAGCGCTGCCGCAGGGACTCGGGCGTGAGGCATTCCGGGGACACACAAGCCAGGTGCGTGTCCACGCTGTGGACGGGCACCTGACGGGGGTCGAATCGGGGCAGTGAGGTCATGAAAGAAGAAGGCGTGAGGGCAAAGAAAAAGCCGCTGGGATGCAGCGGCTTTTTCGAGGGCGGGGCACTCTGGGAGGCCTCCAGTCCTGGGGCTCAGGCCATCACTGGGCCTTGGCGCCCAGCTTTTCCTTAATGCGGGCGGACTTGCCGCTGCGCTCACGCAGGTAATACAGCTTGGCGCGGCGCACATCACCACGGCGCTTGACTTCGATCTTGGCAATCAGTGGGCTGTAGACCTGGAAGGTCCGCTCCACGCCTTCTCCGTTGGAGATCTTGCGCACGATGAAGCTGGAGTTCAGACCGCGGTTGCGCTTGGCGATCACCACGCCTTCAAAGGCCTGCACGCGCTTGCGGTTGCCTTCAACCACGTTGACGCTGACGATCACGGTGTCGCCAGGGGCGTAGGCGGGAATGCTCTTGTTCAGGCGGGCAATTTCTTCTTGCTCGAGGGTCTGGATCAGGTTCATGAGGTGTCCTCAGTTTTCTTTTTCGTTCATGCACGCGCTGCACTAAAGACCGCAAATCCGTGAACGCTCAGGCCTGACACAGGCTGGGCTCGAACGGTTGCAGTGGCCGCCAGAGGATCGAAAAGCTCTCCATTATAGCCATTTACGGCTGAGGGCCCTGCCCCTTGGCGGCCAGGCCATCCAGGAAGGCTTCATCCGAGGGGCTGAGCCGGCCAGCCGCCCGGGCCTGATGGAGGAGTTCGGGGCGCTCTTGCGCGGTCAGGGCCAGGCTCTGTTGGCGGCGCCAGACCTGGATCTGGGCGTGGTGGCCCGACATCAGCGCCGCCGGCACGGCCGCCTCGCGCCACACCTCGGGCCGGGTGTAGTGGGGGCAGTCGAGCAGTCCGTCCAGGGCGGGGTTGAAGCTGTCCTGCTGGTGGCTGCCTTCATCGCCCAGCACGCCCGGCTGCAGGCGGGCCACGGCGTCGAGCAGGGCCATGGCGGGAACCTCCCCGCCCGAGAGCACGAAGTCGCCCAGGCTGATCTGGTGGGTGACATAGCGGTCGATGAAGCGCTGGTCCACACCCTCGTAGCGGCCGCACAGGAGCACGGCGCCCGGGCCGGCCGACCACTGCGCGACTGCGGGGTGGTCCAGCCGGGGCCCGATGGGGGAAAACAGCAGCAAGGGCGCAGCCTCGGCCTCGGCGCGGTCGGCACGGATGGCCATCAGGCAGCGCTCCAGCGGCTCGGGCAGCATCACCATGCCAGGCCCGCCGCCAAAGGGGCGGTCATCGACGCGGCGGTAGTTGCCCTCGGCGAAGTCGCGCGGATTCCACAGCCGCACGTCGACCAGCCGCGTCTCATAGGCGCGGCGTGTCACGCCGACCTTCAGAAAAGGCTCGAACAGCTCGGGAAACAGGGTGATGACGTCAAAGCGCATGGTGCGCTCCGGGCTCAGTAGTCCGGCTGCCAGTCGACCGTGATGCGCCTGGCCGGCAGGTCCACGGCATCGACATAGGCAGAAACGAAGGGAATCATGCGCTCGGCGCTGCGCGGTGTGCTGCCGTCCTCGGCAGGTACTTCGTAGGCCAGGACCAGCACCGACGTGGGCCCGGTGGCCACCAGGTCGCGCACCTGGCCCAGGGCCAGACCCTCGCGGTTCACCACATGCAGGCCGATCAGGTCGACCCAGTAGTACTCATCGGGCTGGGTGGAAGGGAAGGCGCTGCGCGGCAAGTAGATGCGCGCACCCTTGAGAGCTTCAGCGGCATTGCGGTCGACGAGGCCCTCAAGCTTGGCCACCACGCTGTCGGAATGCAGCTTGCATTCCTCCACCTGCACAGTCACCACCCCTTTGAAAGCCGAAAAGCCCGGTCGAAACCGGGCTTCGGGCGCCTGGAGAAACCAGGCGGGAGCAGCCAAGAGGGATTCAGGTTCGCTGCTGTGAGGCAGCAGCTTCAGCCAACCCTTGATGCCCCAGGCATCCAATACACGCCCGACTTCAATGGCATCGTCCGGCAGAGCCGTCGATTGGAAGCCGGGCAGCATGGAGACAGGCGGATCAGGCCGCGACGACTTTGGCGGCCGACTGCTTGGCCAGGCGCTCCACGGTCGGAGACACCTGGGCACCCACGCCCACCCAGTAGCTCAGACGGTCCTGGGCGACGCGCAGGCCTTCCTCGGTGTCCTTGGCAGTGGGGTTGTAGAAGCCGATGCGCTCGATGAAGCGGCCATCACGACGCACGCGCTTGTCGGCAACGACGATGTTGAAAAAAGGACGGTGCTTGGAACCGCCGCGGGCAAGTCGAATCACGACCATGATTTATCCTTCGGGTGGTGGAGCTCAAGCTGAGCTCCGTGAGTTTTTGCAGCGCTTGAGACACACGACATGGCCACCCGGCCAGCGAAATGCTGCAAAGCCCTCGATTATAGCCCTGTCCAGCCCCGGACCGGCACCCCGTGCCCATCGCCGCCGCCATGACCCTGATCCTGCGCACCGCCACGGCAGACGACCTGCCCGCCATCACGGCCATCTACGCCCACCATGTGCGCCATGGCACCGGCACTTTCGAGACCGAGCCGCCCACCCTGGCCGAGATGACCCAGCGCTGGTCGGACGTGCGCGCCAAGGGCCTGCCTTACCTGGTGGCCGAAGCCCAGGGGCAGGTCCAGGGCTTTGCCTACTGCAACTGGTTCAAGCCGCGGCCCGCCTACCGGTACTCGGCCGAAAATTCGCTCTACGTGGCCGAGGGCGCTCACCGGCGCGGCATCGGCCGGGCCCTGCTTGCGGCCCTGGCCGCCGAGGCCGAACAGGCCGGGGTGCGCAAGCTGATCGCGGTCATCGGGGATTCGGACAACGCAGGCTCCATTGGCGTGCACCGTGCCCTGGGCTTTGCGCCGGTGGGGGTGCTCAAGTCCTGCGGCTGGAAATTCGGCCGCTGGCTGGACGTGGTGCTCATGGACAAGGTGCTGGGCGACGGCGACAGCAGCCCTGCAGAGTCCAAGGCCTCGCCTTGAGAGCCCGCAGGAACAGGCCCGCCGCCCTAGACTGAGGCTTCCATGAAAAACAAGACTCTGAGCACTTGGCTCGCCTTACTGGGCGGCGCCCTGGGCCTGCACCGCTTCTACCTCTTTGGCAAGGCCGACACCCTGGGCTGGTTCCTGCCGATCCCCACCGCACTCGGGCTGTACGGCGTGATGCGTGCGCGGCATGTCGGCCTGGATGACCACCTGAGCTGGATGCTGATCCCGCTGGTGGGTTTCACCATCGCCGCCTGCGCGCTCAACGCCATCGTCTACGGGCTCATGAGCCGCGAACGCTGGAATGCGCGCTTTAATGCCACGGCGCTGGAGGCCCAGAACCAGCCGGAAGCCGGCCAGACGAGCTGGCTGACCATCGTGGCGGTGGTCGCAGCGCTGCTGGTGGGCACCACGGCCCTGATGGGCAGCCTGGCCTTTAGTTTCCAGCGTTACTTTGAATGGCAGGTGGAGCTGGCCCGCCAGATCTCGCAGTAAAGCACCCACGATGGCGCCGATGATGGTGTGCGTGGCGGACACCAAGGCACCGGCCCCTGCAGTCACGGCAAGTGCAGCTCAGGCCATCACCATGAGCACCGCCGTCAGCGACAGCAGCGCCATGCCGGTGGACACCGCCACGCTGGCCGTGACCAACTCCTCAGCCACGCCGTAGCGCTGCGAAAAGAGGAACACGTTGGCGCCGATGGGCAAGGCCGCTGCCACCACCATCACGGTCATGGGCAGGCCCTCCAGGCCGAACAGCTGACACAGGGCCCAGACCAGCAGCGGGTGCAGCAGGTTCTTCACGCCAGCCAGCATCAAGGCGCCACGCCAGTAGCGGCCGACCGGCGTGAACGCCAGCGTGACGCCCACCAACACCAGGGCCAGGGGCGCAAATGCGTTGGCCAGCAGCGCCAGGGGCTTGTCGATCACCTCGGGGATGGAAAGGCCCGTCTGGGCAAAGGCCAGCCCCAGCAAAATAGGCAGGGGCACAGGGTGCAGCAGCGTGGAGCGCAAGGCCTTGGCCAGGGTCCGCAGTGTCCAGCGCAGCTGACCAAGCGCGCCACGGTCTGCGGTGCGCTCGCGCTGCACCGCCATCTCCAGCAACAAGGTGGCCGTGGTGAGCAACACCAGCGCATGCACGGACACCAGCGTGAGCAAGGTCACCAGGCCCTCCGCGCCAAACAGCAGGTTGATGAG
Organism: Comamonadaceae bacterium; assembly: GCA_947457975.1. Lineage (GTDB taxonomy): Bacteria > Pseudomonadota > Gammaproteobacteria > Burkholderiales > Burkholderiaceae_C > Polaromonas. The sequence continues at coordinate 15,054 of CANGYC010000003.1, forward strand.
GGCCACACCGATCATCACCGTGTTGGAAAAGGTGCCGGCCAGGGCCATCATGGCCGAGCGTCGGTTGAAACCCTGCACCAAGAGGATGCCGCCGAAGAGCAAGACCACAGCCACGAAATAGGCCGCCACCGGCTTGAAGTCCAACTCCTCCAGGCGCACCTGGCTCATGGTCCGAAAGAGCAGCGCCGGCGTCAGCAGCAGGAAGACGAGGTTCGAGAGGTCCTTCACCGCGCCGGGTCTGATCCATGCGAGGCGGCCGGCCAACACGCCTGCGGCGATCAACAGAGCCACAGGCAGGAGGGAGGCCAAGACCGGCGAATTCATTTCGCAAATCTTAGCCGCCTCATCAGCCCGGGCCTGTCGCGGGCGTGCAGCTCAGGCGCGCAAAGGCGGCCTCAGAAAGCCACCTGCAGCCCCACCTTCAGCATGCGGCCCGGCAGCGGCACCCTGCCCGGCACCGTAGTGGTGAGGATCGAGGTGGCGCTGTAGGCCAGTTGGTTGCCCAGGTTGTCCAGGCGCGCGTACCAGAGCAGCTGGGAGCTGCCTGCGCGTTGCCGGTAGGTGGCCGCCGCATTCCAGAGCGTGTAGGCCGAGGTGGTGCCAGGCCGCGCGCCCGCACTGGTAGATGGCACCCGCTGCTGGGCACCGACATGGTCCGCCCCCAGGCTGGCCGACCAGGCGGCCTGCGTCCAGGTGAGCGTAGAGCCCAGGCGCCAGGGCGCGATGCGGGGCAAGGGCTCGCCCGTGTCGCGGTTTTCTGCGCGCACCATGTCGGCCCGCAAGCCCAGGTCCAGCGAGGCGGGACCGGCGATCAGGCGCCTGTTACCAGACAACTCCAGACCCCGAAACACGGCCGGCGCCTGCTGGTACCTGAATTCGTCCAGCCCACCCGAGGTCCCGCCCGTGGGCACCAGGGCGATGAAGTTGCTGAAGCGGGGCATGTACACGTTGGCCCGCAGCCGGGTAGGCCCGACGCGCCACTGGGCGCCCAGGTCGGCTTGCACCGACTTCTCCTTGCCCAGGGTCCTGTTCCCGATTTCATAAGCCGCCGTGGCGACGTGCGGACCGTCTGCGAACAGCTCGTAATCCCGCGGCGCACGCTCGGTGTACGAGAGGTTGCTGTTCAACTGCCAGCCGCCGCCCAGAGTGCGCAGCGCACCCAGGGACAGGCTCATGGGCGTGAAGTCCCGACGGGCTGCCGCGAAGTGGCCGCCAGCCCCATCGCCCAAGGAGACCACGCGCACGCTTTCGATGCGGCCGCCCGCACTGAGCTTGCCCCAGGACATGGCGCGCTCTTCATAGACAAATGCCGCCGCCTGGCTGGTCTTGCTGGGCGGGGCAAACACTTCGTCGCCCTGGGCTGAAAAGCGGGCGGCGTCGAGCTGCACGCCGAACACGCCCTCCCATGCGCCCAGCGGGGCGTGCCGGGCCTCCAGCCTCAGTTCGGTTCCTCGGTTGGCAAATCGCGTGGGTTCATGCCCAGGTGAGCTTTCACTGTGCGCGTAGTCGTTGTGGCTCACGCTCCAGCGCAGGCTGCGCACCAGGCCAGGCAGGCTGCGCACCTCGCCTTCCAGGGCGTAGCGGTTCGAACGCATGCCAATCGTCACATCGTCTTCGGCCACCACACCGTACTGGCTGCGGTAGGTGCTGGCCGACAGGCCGACGTAGGAATGCGCACCGAACCAGCTCAGGCCCACGGCACCGCCATCGGCCTGGTTGGCCGAGTTGCAGATGCGGCGGCGGGTCACCGTCACGCCATCCTTCTCGCAAGCCAGCGCCACCGGCGCAGGCACATCACCAGACTTGCGGTCGAAGGCGTCCACGTGCAGCTGGTAACGGTCGTTGCCCGACTCCAGAAGCACACCGGCGGCGCGCTCCTGTTTGCCGGTGGTCCAGCTCACATCGGCTTTGCCCAGCACGCCGCCTTCTCGGCCGAAGGCCGGCTGGCGTGCGATGCGGTTGTCGATGACATTGACCGCCCCGCCCACGGCACTGCCACCGTAAAGCAAGGCGCCCGGGCCGCGCAGCACCTCGATGCGCTCGGCGCTCAGCGGGTCGATGCTGACGGCGTGGTCCGGACTCAGGCCCGACAGGTCGAAGCTCCCCCCGCCGTTGGACAGGATGCGGATGCGGTCGCCCTCCAGGCCCCGGATCACGGGCCGGCTGGCGTTGGGGCCGAAGTAGCTGCTGCTCACACCGGGCTCGCCTTGCAGCGTTTCACCCAGGGTGGGCTGGCTGCGCAGCAAGAGCGGGGTGCCAGACAGGCTGCTGGCCGGGACGATCGGCGAGGCAGCGCCGAGGGGGTTGCCGGTGATGGTCACCTCCCCCAGGCGCTGGGTGGTGGCAAGCTCGACGGAGGAGGCTGTGGGTTGGGCATGGCAGGCCAGGCAGGCCAGGGCCAAGCTGGAAAGCGCAAAGCAGCGACCCGCGCGGGGCCGCACATGAAAAGAAAAAGTAGTCATGGTGGTTCGAAGAAAAGACAGACCCACGCCGCACCGCATCAGCGGTGTGGCGCACGCATGAATCAATCGAACCAGGGGGGCGGGGCGCGCGACAGATAGGCCGTGAAGGCCTCGCTGGCCGGTGCGGCCAGGCAGGTCCACACGGTCGCGGCCGGGCAGGCCACGGAGGGCAGGCACACGGCGGCCGAGGGCAAGGCGTCGCCATGGCTGAGCTGGTCGTAGGCCAGGCAATCGGCCTGGCTGCCATGCTGGCCGAAGACCCCGTGGAAGGCGGCGGCCTCGTGCAGCTCGGTGTGTGCAGGCCGCAGGTGCACGATCTGGTGCAGCGCCCCCAGCCAGGGGCCCAGCAGCACGGCCAGCGCCAGCGTGGCCAGCCAGGCGGGAACGCCCGTTCGACGGTTGGCCAGGGGCCAGGCCTTCAGGCGCATCATGCGGCCATCTCCAGCAGAGGCTCGGCGTGGACCAGCTCCTGCGAGGTCTGCTCAAACGGTACCCGGCGCATGAGCCACTGGGCCACGGCAGCGCTGTCGTTGAGGGTGCGCACCTCCTCATAGGCCAGCTGGGCCTGGGGGAAGCGGCGGCGGAGGAAATTGAGCCACTGCTTCAGGCGTCCGGCCCTGGCACGCGGCTCAATGCGCAGGCACACCAACTGCCAGAAGGTGTGCAGGTGTGGGGCCAGCTCGTCCCAACCCGGCACGGCCGCGGGGGCTTGAAGGCCGGCATCGGTCCAGTTGAGGGCGCGGCGGATGGCCCAGGCCAGGCCCGGATCCACCACGGCGCCACGGCCGATCATCAGGCTGGCTGCGCCGGATTCGGCCAGACAGCGACGAGCATCGTCCACGGTCCAGACCTCACCATTGGCCACCACGGGCATGCGAACAGCAGCCCGCACATCAGCCACCCGGTGCCAGTACGCGGGCGGGCGGTAGCAGTCGACCTTGGTGCGGGCATGCACCACCAGCTCGCTGGCGCCGCCGGCCTCAATCGCCTGGGCGCAGGCCTCGGCACGGCGGTCGTCGTCAAAACCCAGGCGCATCTTGGCCGACACCGGCACCTGCGGGGGCACCGCCTGGCGCACGGCCTCGACGATGCGCTGCAGCTGCGCCGGGTCCTGGAGCAGCGCAGCGCCGCCGCCGTGGCGGTTGACCACCTTGGCGGGGCAGCCGAAATTCAGATCCACACCCGCAGAGCCCATGGCCGCTAGGCGGGCGGCGTTGTCGGCCATGCAGGCCGGGTCGGACCCCAAGAGCTGGGCCCGCACGGGCACCCCAGACAGCGTGCGGCTGCCCTGCGCCAGCTCGGGCATGATGCGCAGAAACACCCGCTCTGGCAGCAGCTGGTCGGTGATGCGGATGAACTCCGAGACGCAGCGGTCCCAGCCGCCCACGCGGGTGAGCACATCGCGCAGGACGAAGTCCAGCAGGCCCTCCATGGGGGCCAGCAGCAATCGGGGTGAGGCGGCGCAGCGGTTCATGGAACCCCCGATCATGCCTGAAGAGGTGGCCGACTGCGCCAGCAGCGCCCGCTCAGGCCAGCTCGCGCTTGAGGCGGATTTCCTCGAGCTTGAGCTTGCCCACGCTCACGGTCTTGAGGGAGGTCATCTCCCGCTTGAAGCCCACATGCTCGAAAAACTGCAGCGCGCGTTCGTTGCGCACCGGCACCCAGGCGGTGACCTTGGTGCAGCCTTCTTCCTTCAAGCCGTCGTTGGCGGCATCCCACAGGGCCGTGCCTGCGCCCTGGTTCCAATGGTCGGGCAGCACGTACAGCGCCCAGATCTCGCCCGTGGTCGAGGGGGTGCCCTTGTCACGCGAACGGTCGAAGCCGACAAAACCCACCATCTCGTCACCGCTCACAGCCACCTGCACCTGCGGCTCGCTGTACTCGATGGCCTCACGCCAGTGGGCCTGGCGCTCCTCCAGGGAAGGGCCGCTCAGCTGGTCCGGGGCAAGAAGGTCACGGTAGGCAGCCTGGGCGGCGGTGGCATGGACACGGGCAATGGCTTTGGCATCCCGCACAGTGGCAGGACGAACGAGATAGCTGGACATTCAGAAGGGAGAGAAAGAGCAAAAGAGGCGAGATTGTCGCCGCATTTGGCTTTCGGGCCTGCAGGCGCAGGACCGCGAGCTGGCCGTCCATCGGACCGCAGGCAGGGCGTCATCTGGCTGACAGGGGCGTGGGTTAAATTCCAACCCATGTCCCCCGCGAGCCAGACCCCCGACAAGCCCGCCTGCCGCGCGGCCGTGGTGCACCAGGCCTGGTTCTGTCCGGACAGCCCTCCCCTGCCGGCCCCCGACAGCCAGACCCTGCTGGCCTCGGCCTTGGCCGCAGGCCTGCCGTGGACCAGTTCCTGCCGCAACGGCAGCTGCCGCGTCTGCATCCGCCAGCTCGAGCAGGGGCAGGTGCGCTACCGCATCGACTGGCCGGGCCTGAGCGCCGAGGAAAAGGCCGAGGGCTACATTCTTCCCTGCGTGGCCTACCCGGTCTCCGACCTGGTGCTCAAGCCCGCCGACTGACCCACCCATGACACTTCGTTTTCTCCTGCTCGCCGCCGTGCTGGTGGTGGGCGCCACTGCCCAGGCGCAGAGCCCACGCAAGCCCTTCGAAGACAGCATCGCCCAGCGCAGCCTGGCCTGCACGCACTGCCACGGCGCCCAGGGGCGGGCCGCGCCCGATGGCTACTACCCGCGCTTGGCCGGCAAGCCCGCGGGCTACCTCTACAACCAGCTGCTGAACTTTCGCGACGGCAGGCGCCACTACGGTCTTATGACCCAGATGCTGGAGCCCCTTACCGACACCTACTTGTGGGAGATCGCACAGCACTTCGCTGCACTCGAGCTGCCTTACCCCGCGCCGCTGCCCACCGCCGGCTCGCGCGAGCTGCTCGAGCGCGGCCGCGTGCTGGTGATGCAAGGCGATCCGACCCGCCAGCTGCCGGCCTGCGTGCAATGCCATGGCCCGCGCATGACGGGCGTGCTGCCCAATGTGCCGGGCCTGTTGGGCCTGCCCCGGGACTACCTCAATGCCCAGCTGGGTGCCTGGCGGGCCGACAAGCGCCGCGCCCACGCCCCCGACTGCATGGCCGAGCTGGTGCGCCGGCTGGCACCGGACGACATCGAGGCTGTCTCCACCTGGCTGGCCAGCCAGCCGGTGCCGGCCGATGGCAAGCCGGCGGCGCGCCTGGCCAGCTCGGCAGGCCTGCCTGTGTGCGGCACCAGCCCCCTGCCCAAGGGAGCACGGCCATGAAATGGATGACCCAGCGGCGCCTGAGCCTGCGCCTGTTCCTGCTCAGCCTGGCCGCGCTGGTGCTGCTGGGCGGCGCCCTGGTGTGGTGGCTGAATGTGCGGGGTGAAGGCCTGGACATCGACACACAGCCCGAGCTCAAGAATGCGGCGCTGATCGAACGGGGCGCCTACCTGGCACGTGCCGGCAACTGCATGGCCTGCCACAGCGCGCGCGGTGGTGTGCCCTACGCGGGCGGCCGCGGCATCGACACGCCTTTTGGCACCGTGTACGCCAGCAACCTCACGCCCGACCCCACGCATGGCCTGGGCAACTGGACGGCCCGCGATTTCTGGCGGGCGCTGCACCAGGGCCGCTCGCGCGATGGGCGGCTGCTCTACCCCGCCTTCCCGTACACGAACTACACCCAGGTCAGCCGCGAGGACGCCGATGCCCTGTTTGCCTTCCTGCAAAGCCTGCCGCCGGTAGTACAAGCCAACCGGCCGCATGAACTGAGCTGGCCCTTCAACACACAACCGGCACTGGCGGTGTGGCGCGCGCTGTACTTCAGCCCGGACAGCTTCCAGCCCGATCTCAAGCAAAGCGCGGAATGGAACCGCGGCGCCTACCTGGTGCGCGGCCTGGGGCACTGCGCGGCCTGCCACTCGGCGCGCAATGCGCTGGGCGGCAGCAGCCCGCTGGACCTGGCCGGCGGCCTGATCCCCATGCAGAACTGGTATGCGCCTTCACTCAACGCCCCGGCCGAGGCGGGCGTGAGCCGCTGGCCACTGGCCGATGTGGTGGCCCTGCTCAAGACCGGCACCTCGCCCAGCGGCACCGTGCAGGGCCCCATGAGCGAGGTGGTGCTGCACAGCACCCAGCACCTGGCCGACGCCGACCTGCGGGCCATGGCCGTGTTCCTCAAAGCCTTGCCCGAGCACACCAGCGAGCTCGCGCAGGTCCCTGCGACGCGCACCCGCCTGAGTGAGCAAGGCGGCCAGCTGTATGGCCAGCACTGCGCGCAGTGCCACGGCGAGCGCGGCGAAGGCGTGCCCGGGGCCTACCCGGCCCTGGCCGGCAACCGCGCCGTCACCATGGCCTCGCCAGTGAACCTGGTGCAGGTGGTGCTCCACGGTGGCTATGCGCCTGCCACCGCCGGCAACCCCAGGCCCTACGGCATGCCGCCCTTCGTGATGGAGTTCAATGACAAGGAGATCGCCAGCGTGCTCAGCCACATTCGCGGCAGCTGGGGAAACCAAGCGGGGGAAGTCTCGGCGGTGGACGTGAACCAGGCGCGTGCCCGGGCCGATCGGTAAGGAGCGCGCCTCAATCCTCGGCGGGGACGTTTGCCGACAAGCGCTTGCCCACAGTGGGCCTGAACACCACGGGCTTGCCGCCCATGCGCTGCTTGCACATCCAGTGGGCCAAAGCGGCGTCCAGGTAGTCTGCGTGGCCGGGGAACCAACGGGCCAGCTCGTCGGCCAGGCGCCTGCAGACCGCGGTATCTCCCTGGGCCAGCATCGCCTGCACGTCCATGAGCGACTTCATGACAGCGGCATGCTCGTTGATGTGGCACTCCCGAGCAGGAAACTGGGTGTGCTGCATCCACCGGTCTTCTTCGCCGAAATGCGCATGGGCGTGCTCAATGAGCCGGTCCATCAAGTCAGGCAATTGCTGATCCTGGGCCTGCTGCAGGGCAGCGACGCAGGTCACAAATTCCTCATGGACCGCGTCCATGGGCGCAAAGCCCAGCAGCAGGCTGTCGGACCACTGCAAGACAGTCTCATGAGGGGACATTGATGAGGGATCCATCCAATCGCTCGCTTATTTCAACAAGAGCAACAAGGCCAGCAGCATCAAGAAACCCAGCAACAAGCGGCGGAACAGCTGCTCGCTGAGGTGTCCACGCAAGCGCCTGCCCAGTGCCATGCCCAGGTAGACAGGCCCCATGGCCAGGCAGGACCAACCCACTTCGGCCCAGCCGAAGCGGTCCCACCACAGCATGGCGGCGTACATGGGCACAGCACCTAAAAAATAAATGATGCTGATGCTGCCCACAAACTCTTCACGCTTGAGGCGCAGCGCCATCAGGTAGGTGATGAGCATGGGACCGGTCAGGGTTGACAAACCACCCAGACCACCGGCCAAGGCCCCGACGAGCGGGCCGGCCCAGGCTTGATGACGCTCAGGGATTTGGCCGCGCGGCTCATACGCCATCAGCGCGACCGAAGAGAACACGGTGATGGCTATCGCCAAATTCAGACCCGACGCCGAGAGGTATTGGCTCCAGTAAACCGCCAGCAGGGTCGCCAACAGCTGCGCCAGGATGAGGGGCCCGAAGCGCTTGAGCGCATAAAACAAGCGCCCGCCCTGCACCGACTGGATGATGTTGGACAAGAGCACCGGCACGACCAACAAGCCCATGGCCTGCTGAGCAGGCAGCATGAGAGAGAGCATGGGGACCGTGACCAAGTTCGCTCCCACGCCCAAAGTGCCCTTGACCACGCCCCCCACGGTCAGCATGAGGGTGCCGACCAGCAGCGTCCCCAGCCATGCGGGCGAGAGGTCCCAAACCACTTATTCGGCTTTGAGGTCTGCGGACTTGCCGGCCTTGGCCATGGCCTGGTTCTCGCGGTCGATCTCTTTGCGGTAAGCCTCGGGACCGGCACCCACGGGTTCGATGCTGGCGGCGTTGAGTTTCTCCATCACGTCCGGCTGGCGAACGACCCAGGCGATATCGTCGGCAATGCGCTTGATGGCCTCGGGGGCCGTGCCGCTGCGCGCCATCACGCCAATGGTGACGGAGAAGTCATAGCCTGACACCAGCTCGGCAATCGCGGGGACATCGGGCACCTGCGGGGAGCGCTTGCTGTCATTGCTGCCCAGCAGCGTGACCTGGTTGTTCTTGACGAAACCGGACATGGACGGCAGGGCCGAAAAGAGGAAGTCCACCTGACCGCCCAGCAGTGCGGGCACCGACTGGCCGGAACCACGGAAGGGGATGTGGCGTACATCGAGTTTCAGCTCGGCCTTGAGGGCCTCCATGCTCAGGTGATGCGTGCTGCCAATGCCTGAGGAGCCATAGGTGTAGGTGCCAGGGTTGGCGCGCACCTTCTCCACGAATTCGCGCAGGTTCTTCACGCCGGTCTTGGGGTGGGCCACCAGAAACAGCGGCGATCGCGCGATCAGGGAGACAGGCATCAGCTCCTTGCCCATGGCATAGGTGGCAGACTTGTTGATCAGCGGGGTGATCGACAGCATGGAGCCGTCGGAGACAATGAAAGTGTGGTTGTCATTGGTGCCCAGCATCAGGTTCTGATAGGCCACGACCCCATTGCCACCGGGCTTGTTGTCAACCACCACGGACTGGCCAAGTCGCTCCGTGAGTTTTTGCGCGACGATCCGCGCCACAGAGTCGGGCAAGCCGCCGGCCGCATAGGGCACGATGAACTTGACGGGCTTGGAGGGAAAGGTCTGTGCGCTGGCGGCCATGGGCAGAGCTGCCAGGGTCAGAGCGAGGGTGGCGAATGTCCTACGTTTCATGATGTCTCCGGGAAAACAAGTAGCAAGGAATTTTCTTAGTCGCCTAAGATGATGTATTGTTTCCGTGCGGTGTGACAGATGTCAATCGTGCAAACCCCCTGAGCCCTCCAAAGACTGCCATGACCGACCCCATCGAGCTTCAAACCTTGCGCATACGCCGCAAGGCGCAGATCGCCCGCGACATCCACCTCATCGAGCTAGAACACCCCGATGGCCAGCCCCTGGCGCCATTTTCTGCCGGTGCCCATGTGCCGATTCGGGTGCCCAATGGGGCCATGCGGCAGTACTCCCTGTGCAGCGATCCTGCCAGCCTTGACCACTACGCCATTGCGGTCAAGCGAGAAGCCACGGGCCGCGGCGGCTCCATCAATTTGATCGACGGTGTGGCCGAAGGCGACACGCTCCAGGTCGGCCCGCCCGCCAATCTGTTTGGCCTGAGCGACAAGGCGCGCAGCTTCATCCTGGTGGCCGGCGGGATCGGCATCACGCCCATGATGGCCATGCTCCATGCCTTGCAGGCCGAAGGCCTGCGCGCGTTCAAGCTTTACTACCTCACTCGGGACGATGAGAGCACCGCCTTTGCGCAAGAGCTGCGCTCCTCGGAATGGGCCTCACGCGTGGTGATCCACCACGACCAAGGCGACCCTGCAAACGCCTTTGACCTGTGGCGCATTTTCGAAAAGCCGGTCCGCGGCGCGCATGTGTATTGCTGCGGCCCCCAGGGGCTGATGGATGCCGTCAAAGACATGTGCGGCCACTGGCCTGACAGCGCCATTCACTTCGAGAGCTTCGGGGCCGACACCCGTGCGCATGCGGATGACCGTCCCTTTGAGATCGAGCTGGCCCAAAGTGGTCGGCGCCTGACCGTGGGGGTGGGTCAGACCATGCTGCAGGTTCTGCACGATGCACAGGTGCAGGTCCCCAGCTCGTGCGAGAGCGGCAGCTGCGGCTCCTGCAAGGTCAGCCTGATCGAAGGCGAGGCCGATCACCGGGACCTGGTGCTCCTGCCCGAAGAGCGTGCCAGCAAAGTCATGGTCTGCGTCTCGAGGGCTCGAGGCGATCGATTGGTGCTGGATCTGTGAGCCACCCGCCCCTGCGCATGGGCGTGCTCGGCCTGGGCCGCGCCTTTACCCTGATGCTGCCGACCTTCGCGCGCGACCCGCGAACGCAGCTGGTGGCCGCGTTCGACCCACGAGAGGCCGCCCGGCAGGCTTTTGAGCGCGAGTTCTCCGGGGTGGCGCACCCCAGCCCTGAAGCCGTGTGCGCAGACCCCTCGGTCGAGTGGGTGTATGTGGCCACGCCCCACCAGTTCCACGCAGAGCATGTGGTGCTTGCCGCATCACAGGGCAAGCACGTCTTGGTTGAAAAACCGATGGCCTTGAACCTGGCGGATGCCGATCGCATGATCGCGGCCTGCGCGCAGGCGGGCACGCATTTGATCGTGGGCCACAGCCACAGCTTCAACGCACCGGTGAGGCTGGCCAGACAACTGATCGACAGTGGTCGTTTCGGCCAGGTCCGCATGGTACATGCCATGAATTTCACGGATTTCCTTTACCGACCCAGGCGCCCTGAAGAATTGGACACCGCTCAAGGCGGTGGCGTGGTGTTCAGCCAAGCGGCGCACCAGGTGGATATCGTGCGCCTGCTGGCAGGTGGACGGGCCCTGACGGTGTATGCCCATGCCGGCCGCTGGGATGCCCAAAGACCCACCGAAGGCGCCTACACCGCACTGATGACATTTGAAGGCGGCGCCTTCGCCAACCTCAGCTACAACGGCTATGGCTTTTATGACAGCGACGTGCTGATGGACGGCATCGGTGAGCTGGGCGGCACGAAGACCGTGGGCGCTCACCAGTCCACCCGGCAGCGCTGGCACACGGTCACCGACGAGGCCGCCGAAGCGCAGCGCAAAGCCGAACGCAACTTCGGCGGAAAAGACTACCAAGCCGACAGTGGCCAAGCCCCCCAGGCTTTCCAGCACTTCGGCCCGGTGATGGTGAGTTGTGATTCAGCGGATTTGCGCCTCACACCTTTCGGCGTAGAGATCCACGATGCCCAGGGCGTTCGGCTCGAGCGGCTGCCTACGCCGCAGGTGCCCAGAAGCGAGGTCATAGACGAGCTGTGGTCCGTGGCAAGGCAGGGGGGCACGGCCGTGCATGATGGCCATGGGTCGAAGGCCACACTGGAGGTGTGCCTGGCCATCCTGTCGTCCAGCCACAGTGGCCAAGCCATCACGCTGCGGCATCAGAAAGGTTGAGCCCCATGATTGCCCCCAAGAAAGACACCCTCGAGCTCTTGAAGCATTGGCGCGAGTCCGTGCCAGAGGACCGTCTGGCGCACCTGATCCGCGATGTGGCCCGCGCCCAGCAGCGCGCCCTGCAGCATCGTCTGGCAGGCCATGGGGTGTCCTTTGGGCACTGGACCTTCCTGCGCATTCTGTGGATACGTGATGGCCTGACGCAAAAGGAGCTCAGCG
>CANGYC010000004.1 GCA_947457975.1 Comamonadaceae bacterium
ACCCTGGCTTTCGTGCACTCGACATGACCTCCCAAGAACTCCAAGCCCTGATTGCCGCCGGCCTCGACTGCCAGCACCTCGAGCTGTCAGGCGATGGCCGCCACTGGCAGGCCACCATCGTCTCCAGCGCCTTTGAGGGCCTGCGCCTCCTCCAGCGCCACCAGCGGGTGTACGCCACCCTGGGCCAGCGCATGCACACGGATGAAGTTCATGCCCTTTCGATGAAAACGCTCACGCCCGCCGAATGGGCCAGCCTCAAGGCCTGACCGACCATGGACAAACTCCGTATTCGAGGTGGCCAGCGCCTGCAGGGCGAGGTGACCGTCTCCGGCGCCAAGAACGCGGCCCTGCCGGAGCTCTGCGCCGCCTTGCTCTCCGACCAGCCCGTGGTGTTGGACAACGTGCCGCGCCTGCAGGATGTGGCCACCATGCTCAAGCTCATCCGCAACATGGGTGTGAGCGCCGAGCGTGACGAGTCCTTGCCCACGCGTGTGCGCATCGATGCAGGCGCTTTGAACAACCCCGAAGCACCTTACGAGCTGGTCAAGACCATGCGCGCCTCGGTGCTGGCCCTGGGTCCGCTGCTGGCGCGCTTTGGCCGTGCCCAGGTGTCGCTGCCTGGGGGCTGCGCCATCGGTTCGCGCCCGGTGGACCAGCACATCAAGGGCCTGCAGGCCATGGGCGCCGAGATCGCTGTGGAACATGGTTACATGAACGCCCGGCTGGCTGGCGGGGCGGCGCGCCTGAAGGGCGCGCGCATCACCACCGACATGGTGACCGTCACCGGTACCGAGAATTTCCTCATGGCCGCCTGCTTGGCCGAGGGTGAGACGGTGCTGGAAAACGCCGCGCAGGAGCCCGAGATCACGGACCTGGCTGAGATGCTGATCAAGATGGGCGCGCGCATCGAGGGCCACGGCAGCAGCCGCATCCGTATCCAGGGCGTCGAACGCCTGAGCGGCTGCACGCACCAAGTGGTGGCCGACCGCATCGAGGCCGGCACCTTCCTGTGTGCGGTGGCGGCGACGGGTGGCGATGTGCTGCTGCGCCATGGTCGTGCAGACCACCTGGATGCCGTGATCGAAAAACTCCAAGCCGCAGGAGCCATCGTGAGCGCCCAGGCGGACGGCATCCGCATCCAGGCCTCTGGCCGTCTCAAGGCCCAGTCCTTCCGCACCACCGAGTACCCGGGCTTTCCCACCGACATGCAGGCGCAGTTCATGGCGCTGAACGTGATCGCGCAGGGCAGCAGCAAGGTCACCGAGACCATCTTCGAGAACCGCTACATGCACGTCAACGAGATGGTGCGCCTGGGCGCCCACATTCAGGTTGATGGCAAGGTGGCCGTGATCGAGGGTATCGAAAAGCTGTCCGGGGCCACCGTCATGGCCACCGACCTGCGCGCCTCGGCCAGCCTGGTGATCGCGGGTCTCGTGGCCGAGGGCGACACCGTGGTCGACCGCATTTACCACCTGGACCGCGGTTATGACCAGATGGAACTCAAGCTGCGCGGCCTGGGCGCGGACATCGAAAGGATCAAGTAATGTCCATGCTCACCCTGGCGCTCTCCAAGGGCCGAATTTTTGACGACACCCTGCCGCTGCTGCGCGCCGCCGGCATCGAGGTGCTCGACGACCCCGAGAAATCGCGCAAGCTGATTCTGGCCACCAACCGCCCCGACCTGCGCGTGGTGCTGGTGCGTGCCACCGACGTGCCCACCTATGTGCAGCACGGCGGCGCCGATCTCGGCGTGGTGGGCAAGGACACCTTGCTCGAATCCGGCAGCGAGGGCCTGTACCAGCCGCTGGACCTGCAGATCGCCAAGTGCCGCATCAGCGTGGCCGTGCGCGAGGGCTTCGACTACGCGGCCGCCGTGCGCCAGGGAGGGCGGCTGAAGGTGGCCACCAAGTACGTGGCGATTGCCCGCGACTTTTTTGCGGCCAAGGGCGTGCACGTGGACCTGATCAAGCTCTACGGCAGCATGGAGCTGGCGCCGCTGACGGGCCTGGCCGACGCCATCGTCGACCTGGTGTCCACCGGCAGCACGCTCAAGGCCAACCATTTGGTCGAGGTCGAGCAGATCATGGACATCAGCGCCCGGCTGGTGGTCAACCAGGCGGCGCTCAAGCTCAAGCAGGCCCCCATTCGCCAGATCATTGATGCCATGGCCAAGGCCGTGGCCCAACCTGCCGGGGCCTGACGCATGAAAGCCCAAGCCCTGATGCTGTCTACCTCCGACGCTGGTTTCGAGGCCGCCTTCCAGGCGCGCTTGCACTGGTCGGCCGAGACCGATTCGGCCATCGAGCAGCGCGTGGCCGACATCCTGGCCGATGTGAAGGCCCGCGGCGATGCCGCCGTGCTCGAGTACACCCAGCGCTTCGATGGGCTGCCGGCGTCCAGCATGCAGGCCCTGGAGCTCACGCCCGCTGAATTGCAGGCCGCCTTCGAGGGCCTGCCGGCCGCCCAGCGCGAGGCCTTGCAGTCGGCCGCCGCCCGCGTGCGCAGTTACCACGAGGCCCAAAAGCGGGCCAGCGGCGAGAGCTGGAGCTACCGCGACGCCGACGGCACCTTGCTGGGCCAGAAGGTCACCCCCCTGGACCGCGTGGGCATCTACGTGCCCGGCGGCAAAGCGGCTTACCCCTCGTCCGTTCTGATGAACGCCATCCCGGCTCATGTGGCGGGCGTGGGCGAGATCATCATGGTGGTGCCCACGCCCCAGGGCGAGAAGAACCCGCTGGTGCTGGCCGCTGCCTTCGTGGCCGGCGTGAGCCGGGCCTTCACCATTGGCGGTGCGCAGGCCGTGGCGGCGCTGGCCTACGGCACGGCCACTGTCCCGGCCGTGGATAAGATCACCGGCCCGGGCAATGCCTACGTGGCTGCGGCCAAGCGCCGCGTGTTCGGTACCGTCGGCATCGACATGATCGCCGGCCCCTCCGAGATCTTGGTGCTGGCCGACGGCAGCACGCCGGCCGACTGGGTGGCCATGGATTTGTTCTCGCAGGCCGAGCACGATGAGCTGGCGCAAAGCATCCTGCTCTGCCCCGACGCCGCCTACATTGCCCAAGTTCAGGCCGCGATCGACCGCCTGCTGCCCGAGATGCCGCGCCGGGACATCATCGCCAAGAGCCTGAACGACCGTGGCGCACTCATTCACACGCGCAGCATGGAAGAGGCTTGCGCCATCAGCAACCGCATTGCGCCCGAGCACCTGGAAATCTCCAGCCGCGAGCCTGGCCAGTGGGAGCCGCTGCTCAAGCACGCGGGCGCCATCTTCATGGGCGCCTACACCAGCGAGTCGCTGGGTGACTACTGCGCCGGCCCCAACCATGTGTTGCCCACCAGCGGCACGGCGCGCTTTTCCAGCCCGCTGGGCGTCTACGACTTCCAGAAGCGCTCGAGCCTCATCGAGGTGAGTGCGGCGGGTGCCCAGACCTTGGGCCGCACGGCCGCCGAGCTGGCTTATGGCGAAGGCCTGCAGGCCCACGCCCGCGCGGCCGAGTTGCGGCTGGACCCGGTTCCCCCCATGAGGACATCGTCATGAGCACTGGCCTGGACCCCAAGCTCGCCCGTTTGATCCGCCAGGACGTGCAGTCCATGCACGCCTATGCCATCCAGGACTCGGCCGGCATGGTCAAGCTCGATGCGATGGAGAACCCCCACCGCCTGCCGCCCGAGCTGCAGGCCGAGCTGGGTCGGCGGCTGGGCGCCCTGGCGCTCAACCGCTACCCCGATGGCCGCGTGAACGAGCTGCGCCGGGCCCTTGCTGAGTACGCCGGCATGCCGACGGGCTTCGACATCATGCTGGGCAACGGCTCTGACGAACTGATCTCCTTGTTGGCACTGGCCTGCGACGTGCCTGGCGGCTCGGTGCTGGCGCCGGTGCCGGGCTTTGTCATGTACGCCATGAGCGCGCAGCTGCAGGGCCTGTCCTTCATCGGCGTGCCGCTCACCCCCGATTTCGAGCTGGACCTGCCGGCCATGCTGGAGGCCATTCGCACCCACAAGCCCTCCATCACCTACCTGGCCTACCCCAACAATCCCACGGCCAACCTCTGGGACGATGCGGCCATCGAGGCCATCGTCCAGGCCGTGGGCGAGCAAGGCGGCCTGGTGGTCATGGATGAGGCCTACCAGCCCTTTGCCAGCCGCAGCTACATCGATCGCCTGGCCCGCCACCGCCATGTGCTGCTGATGCGCACGCTCAGCAAGTTTGGCCTGGCCGGTGTGCGCCTAGGCTACATGCTGGGTCCGCAGTACCTGATTGCCGAGATCGACAAGGTGCGCCCGCCTTACAACATCAGCGTGCTCAATTACGAGTGCGCGCTCTTCGCCCTGGAACACCGTGAGATGTTCGCCGCGCAGGCCCAGGACCTGGTGCGCGAGCGCGCCCGTTTGATGGAGGCGCTCAGTGCCCTGCCGGGCGTGCGGCCCTTTCAAAGCGACGCCAACATGGTGCTGGTGCGCTTCGAAGGTGAGGGCGATCGCGCGACCGCCGTTTTTGAGGGCCTGAAGGCCCGCGGCGTGCTGGTGAAAAACATTTCTAAAATGCACCCCTTGCTGGCCAATTGCCTGCGCCTGACCGTGGGCACCGCCGACGAGAACAAGCAATTGCTGCAAGCCCTTACGCAAAGCCTATGACCTCCCACACCCCGGCCAGCCCTCGCATCGCGGAGGTGAGCCGCCACACCGCTGAAACCAAGATCACCGTCAAGGTCAACCTCGATGGCACGGGCCAGTCGCGCCTGGCCACGGGCATCGGCTTTTTCGACCACATGCTCGACCAGATCGCCCGCCACGGGCTGATCGATCTGGACATCGTGGCCGAAGGGGATCTGCACATCGACGGCCATCACACTGTGGAAGATGTGGGCATCACGCTCGGCCAGGCGCTGGCTAAGGCCGTGGGCGACAAGAAGGGTCTGCGCCGCTATGGCCATGCCTATGTGCCGCTGGACGAGGCGCTCTCGCGCGTGGTGGTCGACTTTTCCGGCCGCCCGGGCCTGGTGATGCACGTGCCCTTCAAGAGCGGCATGATCGGCCAGTTTGACACCCAGCTGGCCTTTGAGTTTTTCCAGGGCCTGGTAAACCACGCCTTCATCACCCTCCACATCGACAACCTGCAGGGCGAGAACGCCCACCACCAGGCCGAGACCGTGTTCAAGGCATTCGCCCGTGCGCTGCGCATGGCGCTGGAGATTGACCCGCGCGCAGCCGGCATCATTCCGTCTACCAAGGGTTCGCTCTGAACCTTGGGCTGCAGTCCCCCGGGCCTGCTTTTTCATACATGCCTACCAAAACCGTTGCAGTCGTCGATTACGGCTCGGGTAACCTGCGCTCGGTGTCTCAGGCTGTGCTGCATGTGGCCCGCGAGACGGGCCACGAAGTCAAAGTCACTTCCAGCGCCTCTGAGGTGATGGCTGCCGACCGGGTGGTCTTGCCTGGCCAAGGCGCCATGCACGACTGCATGCGGGCTCTGAGCGAATCGGGTCTGCGCCAGGCCGTGCTGCACGCGGCTGCCCACAAGCCGCTGTTTGGCGTGTGCGTGGGCATGCAGATGCTGCTTGACCTCAGCCATGAAGGCATCGACGGCCAAGCCACCCCCGCCCTGGGCCTCATCCCCGGCGAGGTGGTGCGCTTTGATCTGGCCGGGCGCCTGCAGCCTGACGGCAGCCGCTTCAAGGTGCCGCAAATGGGCTGGAATCAGGTGTGGCAGTTGCCTGGCGACTCGGGAAAACCCCATGCCCTTTGGCAGGGCATCCCGGACGGCGCTTACTTTTACTTCGTTCACAGCTTCTACGCGCGTCCGTCGGATGCGCGCCACACCGTGGGCGAGGCCGACTACGGCGGCCGCTTTACGGCCGCGGTGGCCCGGGATAATATTTTTGCCGCCCAGTTCCACCCCGAGAAAAGTGCCGAGCACGGTTTGTCCCTGTACCGCAATTTCCTGCATTGGCAGCCCTGAGGGGCGCGCCTGCCCGGCCACGATCTCATCCACCTGTCCCGCCGTTTCCAGGCTTTTTTAGGCTTCGCCTGCTTCCACCATGCTGCTCATTCCTGCCATTGACCTCAAAGACGGTCAGTGCGTCCGTCTCAAACAAGGCGATATGGACCAGGTCACCACCTTCGGGGAGGACCCGGCGGCCATGGCCAGGAACTGGGTGGACAAGGGCGCGCGCCGCCTGCATCTGGTGGACCTCAACGGCGCCTTTGCTGGCAAGCCCAAGAACGAGCAGGCGATCCGCAAAATCCTCAAAGACGTGGGCAGCGAAGTCGATGTGCAGCTCGGCGGTGGCATCCGTGACCTGGACACCATCGAGCGCTACCTCGATGCCGGCCTGCGCTACGTGATCATCGGCACCGCCGCCGTGAAGAACCCGGGCTTCCTGCAGGACGCCTGCACCGCCTTTGGCGGTCACATCATCGTGGGGCTTGACGCCAAGGACGGCAAGGTGGCCACCGATGGCTGGAGCAAGCTCACCGGCCACGAAGTGGTGGACCTGGCGAAAAAGTTCCAGGACTACGGCGTCGAGTCCATCATCTACACCGACATCGGGCGCGACGGCATGCTCTCGGGCATCAACATCGAGGCCACGGTGCGCCTGGCCCAGGCCCTGACCATTCCCGTGATCGCCTCGGGTGGCCTGTCCAATATTGCTGACATCGAGGCCCTGTGCGCGGTCGAAGACGAGGGGGTCGAGGGCGTGATCTGCGGCCGCTCCATCTACACGGGCGATCTGGATTTCGCGGCCGGTCAGGCCCGCGCCGACGAACTCAACGGCTGACCCTCCAGCTCGCACCCGCGCTGGCGCTCGCCTCGGGCGCTGCGCTTTTTTTCAAGAACATCCCATGCTCGCCAAACGCATCATTCCCTGCCTCGACGTGACGGGCGGCCGCGTGGTCAAGGGCGTGAATTTCGTCGAGTTGCGCGATGCAGGCGATCCGGTGGAGATTGCCGCGCGCTACAACGAGCAGGGCGCCGACGAGCTGACTTTCCTGGACATCACGGCCACCAGCGACGGCCGCGACCTGATCCTGCACATCATCGAGGCGGTGGCCTCGCAGGTCTTCATACCCCTGACCGTGGGCGGCGGCGTGCGCACGGTGGACGACGTGCGGCGCCTGCTTAACGCAGGGGCCGACAAAACCAGCTTCAATTCCGCGGCCATCGCCAACCCCCAGGTCATCTCGGATGCCTCGGCCAAGTACGGCGCCCAGTGCATCGTGGTGGCCATCGACGCCAAGCGGCGCACGGACGAAGACGCCCTGGCCCGTGGCCCGGGCTGGGACGTCTACAGCCATGGCGGGCGCAAGAACACGGGGCTCGATGCCGTGGCCTGGGCCACTGAGATGGCGCTGCGCGGCGCTGGCGAGATTCTGCTGACCAGCATGGACCGCGACGGCACCAAGTCCGGCTTTGACCTGGCGCTCACGCGCGCCGTGAGCGACGCCGTGAGCGTGCCGGTCATTGCCTCGGGTGGTGTGGGCAATCTCGACCACCTGGCCGATGGCGTGCAGCAAGGCGGCGCCGATGCGGTGCTGGCCGCCAGCATCTTCCATTACGGCGAATACACGGTGCAGCAGGCCAAGCAGCGCATGGCCGAGCGGGGTATTCCGGTGCGGCTCTGACAGGCCCTTTCCAGCCTGTCCTCGCCTGGGGCAAGGCGGCCTTCACGTAAGATGAACCCATGAACTGGTTGGACCAAGTCAAGTGGGATGCGCAGGGCCTGGTGCCCGCCATCGCCCAGGAAGCCACCTCCGGTGATGTGCTGATGTTCGCCTGGATGAACCGCGAGGCCCTTGAGAAGACGGCCGAGCTGGGCCGGGCCGTGTACTTCAGCCGTTCGCGCGGCAAGCTGTGGTTCAAGGGCGAGGAGTCCGGCCACGTGCAGACCGTGCACGACATCCGGCTCGATTGCGACCATGATGTGGTGCTGCTCAAGGTCACCCAGGCTGGCGAGGACCAGGCCATTGCCTGCCACACCGGCCGCCACAGCTGCTTTTTCCAGCGCTATGAAGCTGGGCAGTGGCACATCGTGGAGCCGGTGCTCAAGGACCCCGAACAGATTTACAAGAAACCATGAGCTCGAACGACTCTTCCCTGGATGCGCTGGCCCGCCTGGCCGCCGTCATCGACAGCCGCAAGCCCAACCGGGGCGGCGACCCCGAGACCAGCTATGTCGCCCGCCTCCTGGCCAAGGGGCCGGATGCCTTTCTCAAGAAGATCGGCGAGGAAGCCACCGAGACCGTGATGGCCGCCAAGGACCTGGACCGCGAGTTCTCGCCCGCCCTCCAGGCCAAGCTGGTCGGCGAGGTGGCTGACCTCTGGTTTCACAGCATGATCGCGCTGGCGCACTACGGGCTCCAGCCTGCCGACGTCATTGCCGAGTTGGAACGCCGCGAAGGCACCAGTGGCATCGAGGAAAAGGCCTTGCGCAAGGCCGTGGCCCGCGAGGCTGCGGAAAAATAAGCGCGCATTCTCCTGCTGGCAGCCGTCCATGGAGTCTTCCACGCCCGCCGATGACAAGACGCCCGGCGACCGCCTGGTGATGCAGATCCTCTACGGCCTGCACACCCTGGCCTGGTTTTCCGGTGGCACCTTTGCGGTCATCGCGCTGCTGATCAATTACATCCGGCGTGCCGACGAAAGCGAAGGCCTCTACCGGCTGCACCACAGCTACATGATCGCCACCTTCTGGTGGACTTTGCTCTGGCTGGTGCTGCTGGCCCCCCTGTGGCTGCTGTTCTTGCTGCCCGGCTGGTTGGCCTATTTCCTGGTGCTGCTGTGGTACTTGTACCGATGCATCAGGGGCTGGCTGCGCTTTAATGCGGATCGTCCGCCCCAGGACCTACCCACCGATTCCCCGCCCTCCCCATGAGCCAGAGCACCCACGCCCCCGACAACTGCATCTTCTGCAAAATCGCCGCCGGCCAGATTCCCAGCCGCAAGGTCTACGAGGACGAGGACATCTTCGCCTTCCATGACATCAACCCCTGGGCACCCGTGCATTTCCTCATGATTCCGCGCCAGCACATCCCGTCCATGGCCCAGGTGGGCCCAGAACATGAGGCCCTGCTCGGCCGCATGATGGCGCTGGCCCCCCGTCTGGCCATGGAGCAGGGCTGCAAGCCCTACCCAGAAGGGGGCTTTCGCCTGGTGACCAATACCGGCGCCGAGGGTGGCCAGGAGGTGCATCATCTGCATTGGCATGTGATGGGCGGCCCCCGCCCGTGGCTGCGCGGCTGAGGGTTGTTCATCCGCAAAGCCCCACAAGACGACTCGTCACCAAGGACTTGCACCAGGCGCTCGGTCAGCGCCTGCAAGACCGATAGAATCCCCCCGATAGTGATACGCCCGGTACCGGGTTCGAAATTCAGGAGCAAACCATGGGTTCTTTTTCCATTTGGCACTGGCTGATCGTGCTGTTGATCGTGGTCATGGTGTTCGGCACCAAGAAACTCAAGAACATCGGTTCTGACCTTGGCGGCGCCGTCAAGGGTTTTAAAGATGGCATGAAGGAAAGCGGCACCCCGCCGGCCGAGGAGCCAGCGGCTGCGCCTGCGGCCCAGGTCAGCAACCAGACCGCCGTGAACGCCGACAAGACCACCATTGACGTCCAGGCTCGCCCCAAATCCTGATCGGCTGGCCTGCATGAACGACGCGGCCCAGGCCCGAGCCCGGCATGATTGACCTCGGCATCTCCAAGATCGCGCTCATCGGCGCGGTGGCGCTGATCGTCATCGGCCCTGAGAAGCTGCCGCGCGTGGCCCGCACGGTGGGCGCCCTCCTGGGCAAAGCTCAGCGCTATGTGGCCGATGTGAGGAACGAGGTCAACCGCTCCATGGAGCTCGATGAGCTCAAGAAGATGAAGGAGACCATGGAGTCGGCGGCCCACGATGTCCAGTCCTCCATGCAGTCCACGGCCGGCGAGATCGAACAGGCGCTGGAACAGGCCACCCCGGCCTTCGATGCCGGCCATGAGCTTCCCTCCATGATGGTGTTCCCCGAGTACAAGCATCCCGGCAAGAGGTGGCGCGTCAAGCAGGGTGCCATGCCGCAGTGGTACAAGGCTCGCGCCGGCGTGCGCACCAAGGCCCTGTCGGGCGCCGCCCGGGTGGCCCGTTTCCGGCCCAGGTCCACCTCGCATGGTTGATCAGCTTGCGCCCCCCCATTTAACTTCTCATCCCGTCGCCCCATCCGCTTGCTCTGGGTCTTCCAGCGCCTGACTTCCACCCTACCCCACCCATGAGCGACCCGAAGAACGACCAACCCGACGAACTGGCTGGCACCGAGCAGCCTTTCGTCCAGCACCTGATGGAGCTGCGGGATCGGCTGCTCAAGGCCGTCCTGGCCATTGGCGTGGTGGCGATCGCTCTGGGCTTGTATCCCGGCCCCAGCGCGCTCTATGACCTGCTGGCCGCACCGCTGGTGGCCACGCTGCCCGAAGGTGCCACGCTGATCGCGACCAACGTGGTCTCGCCCTTTGTGGTGCCTATCAAGATCTTGTTCATGGCCGCCTTCATGGTGGCGCTGCCCGTGGTTCTTTACCAGGTGTGGGCTTTCGTGGCGCCCGGCCTGTACTCGCATGAGAAGAAGCTGGTGATGCCGCTGGTGGTATCCAGTACGGCGCTGTTCTTCATCGGCGTGGCCTTTTCCTACTTTTTGGTCTTCGGCCAGGTGTTCAAGTTCATCCAGAGCTTTGCACCTAAATCCATCACGGCGGCCCCTGACATCGAGGCCTACCTGAGCTTCGTGA
This sequence comes from Comamonadaceae bacterium, assembly GCA_947457975.1. Classification (GTDB taxonomy): domain Bacteria; phylum Pseudomonadota; class Gammaproteobacteria; order Burkholderiales; family Burkholderiaceae_C; genus Polaromonas. The sequence continues at coordinate 10,755 of CANGYC010000004.1, forward strand.
TCGGCATGTTCCTGGCGTTCGGCCTGGCCTTCGAGGTGCCCGTGGCCGTCGTGCTGCTGGTGCGCATGGGTGTGCTGACCGTGGCGCAGCTGCGCGAGTGGCGCGGTTATTTCTGGGTTTGCGCAGCCGTCGTCACCGCCATGGTGACCCCGCCCGATGCGGGCTCCATGCTGATGTTGCTCGGGGTGGTGGGCGGGCTTTACGAGGTGGGCATCATTGCCGCCCAGATCTTTGTCAGGCACACCAAGGCGCCCGAGAGCCCAGCCGATGCCGCCGCCAAGCCCTGAGGGGGCGGCGGTCAGCGCAGGCGTTTGGGCTGCTGGCGTTGGCCGGGGATGATGTTGACCTGCATCTCGCTGCCTCGGCGCTGAACCACCACCTTGGACGGCACGCCCGGCTTGAGGGCGGCCACCGCACTGAGCAGTTCCGTCACATTCTTCACGGGCTGGCCAGCTACCGAGGTGATCACATCACCCGGTCGGATGCCGGCCTGGGCTGCCGGACCGTTTTGCAACACCCCGGTGATAACCACGCCGCTTTTGCTGCGCACCCCGAAGGTCTCGGCCAGCTCCGGGTTGAGCTCCTGCGGCTCCACGCCGATCCAGCCGCGCGTGACGATGCCTTCGCGCACGATCCCGTCGAGCACCTGCCGCGCCGTAGAGACCGGAATGGCAAAGCCGATGCCCATGGAGCCGCCTGAGCGCGAGTAGATGGCCGTGTTGATGCCCATCAGACGGCCCTGGATGTCCACCAGCGCGCCGCCTGAGTTGCCTGGGTTGATGGCGGCGTCGGTCTGGATGAAGTTCTCGAAAACGTTGATGCCCAACTGGTTGCGGCCCAGCGCCGAGACGATGCCGCTGGTCACGGTCTGCCCCACACCGAATGGGTTGCCGATGGCCAGAACCTGGTCACCGATGTCCAATTCATCCGAATTGCCCAGCACGATCACGGGCAGACGGTCGAGCTCGATCTTGAGCACGGCCAGATCGGTCTCCGGGTCCACGCCGATGATGCGTGCCCGGGCCTTGCGCTGGTCATTGAGGCTCACCTCCACGTTGTCGGCGCCCTCGATCACGTGGTTGTTGGTCAGGATGTAGCCCTGCGGGCTAACTATCACGCCACTGCCCAGGCCCACCTGGGGCTCGCCATCGGCCTGGTCGCCGAAAAAGAAGCGGAACCAGGGGTCCTGCGCATTCGCGTTGCGCGCTGACTTGCTTGCCGTGATGCTGACCACCGCACCCGAGGCGGCTTTGGCGGCCGCGCTCAAGCTGCCCGGTGCGGCCACCTTGGCACTGCTGCCGCTGGGCGCCTCTAGCACCGCTACCGCACCCAGCGCGGGGCGACGGTGCAGCCACTCCGGCTTGAGCGAGGCCACGACGAAGTAGGCCGCCAGCAGGACGGTGACGGTCTGGGAAAAAAGCAGCCAAGTTTTGCGCATGGATAAGGCGATTTTTTTCTGCCTAGGCGGAAGGCCTAAGAGACCCATGAATTTTCGTCCAAATCGCTGCGGCGGCCCGGGGACATAATTCGTTGATGACCGTCGATCCCCGCCTCCTCGCGTCCGCAACTGGCGCTGACAGCCAAGCGGCCACGGCCCTGTCAGCGGACCACGGCGCTGGCGTGGAGCGACAGGCGCTGCTGGCCAGCTTCGATGCGCTGCTGCAGCCCGAGCGTTTCAAGGATTACGGCCCCAACGGCCTGCAGGTCGAGGGCCGGCCGCAGGTTCGCCGCATCGTCTCGGGGGTGACCGCGAGCCTGGCCCTGATCGAGCAGGCCGTGGCCTGGCAGGCCGATGCGCTTTTTGTTCACCACGGTCTGTTCTGGCGCGGCCAGGACGGTCGGGTGACTGGCTGGATGAAGCAGCGCCTGGCGCTGCTGCTGCAGCACGAGATCAACCTGTTTGCCTATCACCTGCCGCTCGACGCCCATCCGCAGCTGGGCAACAACGCTCAGCTCGGCCAGCGGCTGGGCCTGATGCCCCTGGAAGGCGAGGCCGGGCGATTCGGTGACAACGGCCTGGGCTTTCTGGGCCAGCGGGCCGATGGCGCCAGCTTTGGCGATGCGCAGGAGCTGGCCCGCCGGATTGAAGGCGTGCTGGGCCGCCCGGTGACCTGCATTCCTGGCCGACCGGGCCCCGTGCGCACCTTAGGCTGGTGCACGGGCGGTGCACAGGGCTACTTCGAGGCGGCCATCGCTGCGGGTGCGCAGGCCTTCATCACCGGTGAGATTTCCGAGCCGCAGGCCCATCTTGCCCGCGAGACCGGTGTGAGCTTCATCGCCTGCGGCCACCATGCGTCGGAGCGCTATGGCGCGCCAGCCGTCGCTGGCCATGTGGCTGCCCAGCTGGGGCTGGATCACCGGTTCATCGAGGTTCCGAACCCGGCATGACGACCCTCTTGGTGTCCATGGGCGATGCGGCCGGCATCGGGCCTGAAATCATCCTCAAGGCCTGGTCGGCAGCTCCCCAGGAGATGGCCGGCTGCGTCGTGCTCGGCGACCTGGCCGCCCTGCACCGCGCGCTGGCCCTGCCGGGCGTGGCCGGCCAGAACCTGCGCCTGGTCGAGGTGCCCTCCCTGGAGGGCGCCCTGCAACTGCCCCCGGGCTGCGTGCCGGTCTTACAGGCCTGCAATCTGCCGCACTTGCCGGCCTTCGGGCAGGTGAGTGCCGCCGCCGGGCGCGCAGCCGGCCAGTGCATCGTGGCCGGTGCCCGCGCTGTGCTGGAGGGCCGGGCCGCTGCGCTGGTGACGGCCCCCATCCACAAAGAAGCTTTGTCTGCGGCCGGTGCGCCCTGGTCTGGCTTTCCTGGGCACACCGAGATGCTGCAGGCCGAGGCGGCACGCCACTTGGGTCGGCCTGTGGCAGAGGTGCCGGTGCGCATGATGCTGGCCAACCCCGAGCTGCGCACCGTGCTTGTGAGCATCCATGTGTCCTTGCGCGAGGCGCTGGACCTGCTGACTCTGCCGCGCTTGCTCGAGACGCTGCGCATCACGCACCAGAGCCTCGGCCGCGTGCTGGGGCGGCCGCCGCGCATGGCCGTGGCAGGGCTCAACCCGCACGCGGGGGAGGGCGGGCTGTTTGGCCGAGAGGAAATCGACGTCATCTTGCCCGCCATCGAGGCGGCGCGGGCCGAAGGCATGGAGGCCAGCGGGCCCTACCCGCCAGACACCATCTTCATGCGTGCTCGGGCGCAGGCGGGCCAGCCCGAGGGCTTTGATGTGGTGGTGGCCCTCTACCACGATCAGGGTTTGATTCCGGTGAAGTACCTGGGGGTGGAGCAGGGCGTCAATGTCACCCTGGGCCTGCCCCTGCTGCGCACCAGCCCTGACCACGGCACTGCCTTCGACATCGCGGGTACCGGCCGTGCTGACCCGTCCAGCCTGCGGGCTGCCGTCAGGCTGGCCCGGCAGTGGAGCGATCGCTCGCCTGAGCCTGCCCGCCCCTGAGGCTGTCGCGGATTTCCCGCAGCAGCCGGGTGTCCTCTGGCTCCACCGGGGCTGCTGCTGCGGCAGCCGTTTGTGGTGCTTGTCGCCGCTTGAGGCGGTTGATCTGCCGCACCATCACGAAGATCACGAAGGCCAGGATCAGGAAGTTCACCGACACGGTGATGAACTGCCCATAGGCCAAGACCGGAACGCCTGCCTTTTTGAGTGCATCCAGGCTGCTGTCCGTACCCGGCGGCACGGACCCCAGCACCCAGAAGAGGCTGGAGAAATCGATCTGGCCTGTCGCCATGGACACCAGCGGCATGATGAGGTCGCTCACGACCGAATCCACCAGCTTGCCGAAGGCTGCGCCGATGATGACACCGACCGCCAGATCGATCACATTGCCCTTGAGGGCGAATTCCCTGAATTCCTGAGCGATGGACACGGTGATCTCCTTGAGCAGGTGAGCTGCGGCAGAAAATGAATATTCACACGAAAAAGCGGCTTTCGCGCGGCTCATCCGTGGCGCAAGCCTGGTGCCAGAAACCCCCTGTTCAATGGCGCTTTTTACCGGGGGCCACCAGGCGCCGAGGGCTCTGCCCAAGCGTCTCAACAAGGCCAGCAGGCTCCGCTACAATGCCGGGTTGTCCCCAATACGCATTTATCGAGCGAGTTTCTGAAGGATCCTCATGACCCAAGCCAGCACATCTTCGAGTGCGGCCCCCGCATCCGGGGCGCCTCTTGACCAAACCAAACGGAACTGGATCATCACGACCGCCGCTGTGGGCGGGGCTGGTGCGGCTGCGGTGGCCGTTCCCTTCGTGAGCACCTTCCAACCTTCCGAGCGTGCCAAGGCCGCCGGCGCGGCGGTTGAGGTGGATATTTCCGCCCTCAAGCCGGGTGAAAAAGTCACGGTGGAATGGCGCGGCAAACCGGTGTGGATCATCAAGCGCACACCCGAGCAGCTCGAAGCCCTGAAGAAAACCGAATCCCAGCTGGCCGACCCGAATTCCGAGCGCAAGCCCGACGAACTCACGCCCGCCTACGCACGCAATCCTGGCCGTTCGATCAAATCGGATGTTTTGGTGGCTGTGGGCATTTGTTCGCACCTGGGCTGCTCTCCCGTCGACAAGTTCCAGACCGGCGCCCAGCCCTCGCTGCCCGATGACTGGCAAGGCGGATTCCTGTGCCCCTGCCATGGCTCGACCTTCGACATGGCTGGCCGCGTGTTCAAGAACAAACCCGCCCCGGATAACTTGGAAGTGCCGCCCCACATGTATCTCTCCGACACCAAACTGGTGATCGGTGAGGACAAGAAGGCCTGAGGCTCGTCAGGGCTGTCCCCCGGCCTACGGGCTTAGGACAGTCCATCAACGGAGTAGGAAAACCAAATGGCAGAACTCAAAGAAATTTCCCCTGACGCGCCGGTGGGTGCCAAGCTGATGAACTGGGTGGACAACCGTTTCCCGGCCACCCAGCTGTTCAAAGAGCACATGAGCGAGTACTACGCTCCGAAAAACCTGAACATCTGGTATGTTTTCGGTGCGCTGTCCCTGCTGGTGCTGGTCATCCAGATCGTCACGGGCATCTTCCTGACGATGAACTACAAGCCCGATGCGGCTCAGGCCTTTGCCTCGGTCGAATACATCATGCGCGATGTGCCCTACGGCTGGCTCATCCGTTACATGCACTCCACGGGCGCTTCCGCCTTCTTTGTGGTGGTGTACCTGCACATGTTCCGTGGCCTTATCTACGGCAGCTACCGCAAACCGCGTGAGCTGGTGTGGATCTTCGGCTGCGCCATCTTCCTGTGCCTGATGGCCGAGGCCTTCATGGGCTATCTGCTGCCCTGGGGCCAGATGAGCTACTGGGGCGCGCAGGTGATCGTGAACCTGTTTGCAGCCATTCCCTTCATCGGCCCTGACCTGGCGCTCCTGATCCGCGGCGACTATGTCGTGGGCGACGCCACGCTCAACCGCTTCTTTGCCTTCCACGTGATTGCCGTGCCCCTGGTCCTGCTGGGCCTTGTGGTGGCGCACATCATCGCCCTGCACGAAGTCGGCTCCAACAACCCCGACGGCGTAGACATCAAGGCCAAGAAGGATGCCAACGGCAAGCCCCTGGACGGCATTCCCTTCCACCCCTACTACTCCGTGCACGACATCTTTGGCGTGGGCGTGTTCCTGCTGGTGTTCTCGGCCATCGTGTTCTTTGCACCCGAGGCCGGCGGCTACTTCCTCGAATACAACAACTTCATTCCGGCCGACCCGCTGAAGACCCCTGCGCACATCGCTCCGGTCTGGTACTTCACGCCCTACTACTCCATGCTGCGCGCCATCACCTCCGAGATGATGTATGTGTTGGTGCTGTGCGTGTTGGGTGCGGCGGCCCTGACGGTGCTCAAGGGCAAGCTGGCCGGCTTTTTCAAGGCGGCCGTGCTCGGCTCGGCGGTCGTGCTGATCGCGCTGATGCTCAGCATCGATGCCAAGTTCTGGGGCGTGGTGGTCATGGGTGGCGCCGTCATCATCCTGTTTTTCCTGCCCTGGCTGGACAACAGCGAGGTCAAGTCCATCCGCTATCGCCCGGACTGGCACAAGTACCTGTATGCCATCTTCGTGATCAACTTCGTCGTGTTGGGTTACCTGGGCATCAAGCCCCCATCGCCCATCAACGAACGGATCTCCCAGATCGGCACCCTGTTTTATTTCGGCTTCTTCCTGCTGATGCCCTGGTGGAGCCGGATCGGCACCTTCAAGCCCGTGCCTGAGCGCGTGACCTTTACAGCCCATTGATCGCTGGAGAACTCCCGATATGAAAAAAATCAAATACATCGCATGGGGATGGCTGGCGAGCCTGGCTTTCGTGACCAATGTCCATGCAGCTTCTGAAGGCATCGCCTGGGACAAAGCCCCGAATCGCACCAATGACCTGGCAGCTCTGCAAAACGGCGCCAAGCTGTTCGTCAATTACTGCTTGAATTGCCATTCGGCAGCCTTCATGCGCTACAACCGCCTGACCGACATCGGGCTGACGGAAAAGCAGATCAAGGACAACCTGCTGTTCGCCACCGACAAGGTGGGGGAGACCATGAAGGTCAACCTCGATCCCAAGCAGGCCAAGGAGTGGTTCGGTGGCAACCCCCCCGATCTGACCGTCATCGCCCGCTCCCGGGCTGCAGCGGGTAAGGGTTCGGGCCCGGATTACCTCTACACCTACCTGCGCACCTACTACCGTGACGACACCAAGGCCACGGGCTGGAACAACCTGGCCTACCCCAATGTCGGCATGCCCCACGTGCTGTGGGAGATGCAGGGCGAGCGCCAGCCGATCTTTGAAAAAGTCAGCAACCACGGTCAAGATGTGCAGGTCCTCAAGGGCTGGCAACAGGTCAAGCCGGGCACCATGAACGCGCGTGAATATGACTCCGCCATTGCCGACCTCGTCGGTTACATGCAATGGATGGCTGAACCCGCACAAAACACCCGTATTCGCATTGGTGCATGGGTCCTGCTGTTCCTGAGCCTGTTCATCCTGGTGGCCTGGCGTCTGAACGCGGCTTACTGGAAAGACATCAAGTAATCATTGCCGCCAGGCCCAAGGGGCCCGGCTCTCTTGGGAGTGGCAGTCTCGGGGATGTCTGGTCCCCAGGCTCCCACTCCTTTGTAATCTAGGAGTTCCCCGTCATGATGGTTCTGTACTCAGGCACAACCTGCCCTTTTTCGCACCGCTGCCGTTTTGTGTTGTTTGAAAAGGGCATGGACTTCGAGATCCGCGACGTGGATCTCTACAACAAGCCTGAAGACATCAACGTGATGAACCCTTACGGCCAGGTGCCCATCCTGGTCGAGCGCGATCTGATTCTTTACGAATCGAACATCATCAACGAGTACATCGACGAGCGCTTTCCCCACCCTCAGCTGATGCCGGGCGACCCGGTGGACCGCGCGCGCGTGCGCCTGTTCCTGCTGAACTTCGAAAAAGAGCTGTTCGTTCACGTCTCCACCCTGGAGTCGCGCGCGGCCAAAGGCAACGAGAAGGCGCTGGAGAAGGCCCGTTCGCACATCCGCGACCGACTCACCCAACTGGCGCCGGTGTTTCTCAAGAACAAGTTCATGCTGGGCGACAACTTCTCCATGCTGGATGTGGCCATCGCCCCCCTGCTCTGGCGGCTGGACTACTACGGCATTGAACTGTCGAAGAACGCCGCACCGCTTCTGAAGTACGCCGAACGCATCTTCTCGCGCCCGGCCTACATTGAAGCACTCACGCCCTCCGAGAAGGTGATGCGCAAGTAAGCGCCGGAGTCATGCCTTGGCTGAACTGCTGAACGGGCCCGACGCCACATCCACACGGCCCTACCTGATCAGGGCCTTGTATGAGTGGTGCACCGACAACGGCCTGACGCCCTACGTGGCCGTGCTGGTCGATGAGTCGGTGCAGGTGCCGCGCGAGTTCGTGAAGAACAACGAGATCGTGCTGAACATCAGCTTTGATGCCACCAGTTCGCTCCAGCTGGGCAATGATTTCATTGAATTCAAGGCGCGCTTTGCAGGCGTGGCCCGTGAAATCATCGTGCCGGTGGGCCGCGTGTTGGCAATTTATGCCCGCGAGAACGGGCAAGGCATGGCCTTTCCCTCACCCCCGCCGGTCGTCAGCGCCGGGCCTGCGCTGGACAGTCCTGCGCCTTCTGAGCCTGGCGTGCCAAACCTGCGAGCGCCATCGCCTGTAGCCCTTGAGGGTAAGGTCATCTCATTGGGCGCAGACGCGTCCAAGACGGTCGAGGATGCAGACCCGCCCACCGAGCCGCCCAAGTCACCCGCAGGCAGTCGCCCTGCGCTCAAGCGCGTGAAGTAAGGCGCTACACTTCTTTTGCGCCGGCTTAGCTCAGTTGGTAGAGCAACCGCCTTGTAAGCGGTAGGTCATCAGTTCGAATCCGATAGCCGGCACCACCTGTGCACACCCCGCCGAATCTTCGATTCTGCGGGGTGTTCTTTTTGGGGCGATAGGTCCTGCCTGCTTGCCCGTCAGGCGCTGCGCTGCAATGCCTGCCGTGCCCTCTCGACGATGTGCTGGGCATCGACTTGGAAGTAAGCGCGCAGCGCAGCCCGGGTGTCGCTGCGACCAAATCCGTCCGTGCCCAGCGTGGCATAGCGCCGGCCTTCCGGGACGAAAGCCCGCACGCTTTCGGGCACGGCGCGCACATAGTCAGTGGCCGCCACGATGGGCCCCTGGGTCTGCGCCAGCAGGCTGGTCACGTAGGGCGTCTGTCCAAGGGCCTCCTGCGCCATGCCGTCGCGGGCCAGCTCGCTCCAGCTGGTGATGCTCAGCACCTCCACGCCCACACCGCCCTCGGCCAGCTGCTGGGCGGCCTTGATGACCTCGGTGAGGATGGCGCCTGAGCCCAGCAGGGTCACGCGCGGACCATCGGCCGGGCCCATGCGGGCCAAGCGGTAGCCGCCGCGCAGCACGGCCTCTGCCGAGCCTTCGGGCAGGTCGGGCTGGGCATAGTTCTCGTTCATGAGCGTGACGTAATAAAACACGTCCTGCTGATCAATGAGCATCTCGCGCATGCCGGCATCCAAGATGACCGCCAGCTCGCCCGCAAAGGCTGGGTCGTAGGCCTTGCAGTTGGGAATGGTGGCAGCTACCAGGTGGCTGCTGCCGTCCTGGTGTTGCAGGCCTTCGCCGCCCAGTGTGGTGCGCCCCGAGGTCGCGCCCAGCAGGAAGCCGCGCGCCCGCTGGTCGGCAGCAGCCCAGATGGCATCGCCCACACGCTGGAAGCCGAACATGGAGTAATAAATGTAGAAGGGCAGCATGGCCAGCCCGTGCACGCTGTAGCTGGTGGCGGCTGCCGTCCAGCTGGCGATGGCGCCGGCCTCGCTGATGCCTTCCTCCAGGATCTGGCCGTCCAGGGCTTCGCGGTAGCTCAGCACCGAGCCGATGTCCTCGGGTGCGTAGCGCTGCCCCACGCTGCTGTAGATGCCCACCTGCTTGAACAGGTTGGCCATGCCGAAGGTGCGCGCCTCGTCGGCCACGATGGGCACGATACGCGGGCCGAGCTCTTTGTCCTTGAGCAGGGTGCCCAGCATGCGCACGAAGGCCATGGTGGTGCTCATCTCCTTGCCTTCGGCCTTCAGCGCAAACTGCGCGTAGCCCTCCATGGCAGGCACTGGCACCACGTCGCAGGCTGTTTCCCGGCGGGGCAGGGCGCCGCCCAGCTGCGCACGATGCTCACGCAGGTAGCGCATCTCGGGGCTGTCCTCGGCGGGCTTGAAGAAGGCCAGGCTGCGGGCCTGTTCGTCAGACAGTGGCAACTTGAAGCGGTCGCGGTAGTCGATCAGGTCGGCCTCGTCGAATTTTTTCTGGCTGTGCGTGGTCATCTTGCCCTGGCCCGCACTGCCCATGCCGTAGCCCTTCTTGGTGTGCGCAAGAATCACGGTGGGCTGGCCCTGGTGGGCAGCGGCGGCGGCATAGGCCGCGTGGATCTTCACCAGGTCGTGGCCGCCGCGTTTGAGGCGGTCGATCTGCTCGTCGGTCATGCCCTGAGCCAGGCGGGTCAGCGCTTCGTTCTGGCCGAAGAAGTTGTCCCGGTTAAAGCGTCCATCCTTGGCCGCGAAGGTTTGCATCTGGCCATCGACGGTTTGCGCGAAGGCCCGGCTCAGGGCGCCGGTGTGATCGCTCGCGAACAGACCGTCCCAGTCGCTGCCCCAGACCAGCTTGATCACGTTCCAGCCGGCCCCTGCGAACAGTTTTTCCAGCTCATCAATGATGCGGCCGTTACCCCGCACCGGGCCATCGAGGCGCTGCAGGTTGCAGTTGACCACCCAGACCAGGTTGTCGAGCTTTTCCCGTGCCGCCAGGGTCAGGGCACTCATGCTTTCAGGCTCATCCATCTCGCCGTCGCCGAACACGCCCCAGACCTTGCGGCCCGAGCAGTCAAGCTGTTGGCGGTGGGTGAGGTAGCGCATGAAACGCGCGTGGTAGATCGAGCTGATCGGACCGATCCCCATGGATCCCGTGGGGAACTGCCAGAAGTCGGGCATCAGCCAGGGATGGGGGTAGCTCGACAGGCCCCGGGCACCATGGGCCGGGGCCTCGATCTCCCGGCGGTAGTGCAGCAAGTCGGCTTCGGTGAGGCGCCCCTCGAGGAAGGCGCGGGCATACACCCCCGGTGCGCTGTGCGGCTGGAAGAAGACCAGGTCACCGCCGTGTGAGCTACTGCGCGCATGGAAGAAATGGTGAAAGCCGGTCTCGAACAGGTCGGCCGCGCTGGCGTAGCTGGCGATGTGGCCGCCCAGCTCGCCATAGGCCTGGTTGGCGCGCACCACCATGGCCAGGGCATTCCAGCGCATCAGCGAGGCCAGGCGCTCCTCCATTTCGAGGTTGCCGGGGAAGGTGGGCTGGTCCTCTACCGCGATGGTGTTGACGTACGGGGTGTTCAAGTCCGGCTGCCAGCCCAGCCGGTGGCTGCGCGCCACGCGCACCAGTTCATCGAGCATCTGCCGCGCTCGCACCGGGCCCTCGGTGGCCGCCAGCGAGACCAGGGCGTCATGCCATTCCTGGGTTTCGGCCGGATCGGTGTCGAGGCTGTCTGCGTGGAGGTGGTGGGGGTCGGTCAGGGCGTTCATGGCATCGGGCGGACAAGGGGTGATGCATGAACTGTAGGCAGGCAGCGCCAGTCAATGATGTTGAAATACGGTATAAATTCCTTCTTTAAAAGCAAAAAATGCTGAAAAAACAATGAATCAAGGCATAAATGAGCTGGACGCCCTCGATCTGAGGATCCTGGCCGAACTTCAGGCCGACGCCAGCCTCTCCAATGTCGAGCTGGCCCGGCGCGTGCAGCTCTCCCCCTCGCCCTGCCTGGCGCGGGTGCGGGCGCTGGAGAAGCGGGGGGTGATCCGGCAGTACGTCGCCCTGCTGGATGCGCAGAAGCTGGGGCTGCACCTGAACGTGTTCATCTCGATCAGTCTGAAGCAGCAAAGCCGCCAGGCTTTGCAGGAATTCGAAGAGCGCCTGACCATGCGCGAGGAGGTCATGGAGTGCTACCTGATGACGGGGGATGCCGACTACCTGCTGCGCGTGGCCGTGCCCGACATGCCGGCGCTGGAGAGCTTCATCCTGGAGCAGCTCTCACCGATTGCCCAGGTCGAGAAGATCCGTTCGAGCTTCGCCCTCAAACAGGTGCGCTACAAGACCGCCTTGCCCTTGCATTCGGCCTGAGCAGGGCTTGAGCGTCAGCGCTGACCCAGGATCTTGACCCGGACGGTGAGCACGTCCCAGCCGTCCTGCCGCAGCCGGGCGCGCAGTGAGGGCAGCAGTTGCCTGAGCTTGGCGGCGGCCGCGTTGCTGCTGACCATCAGGCACCAGTCCTGTCCCTCGACCGGCCCGGACTTGACCTGGGCTCGCATGCCCTCTGGAATGAGGCCTTCGACGCAGCGGTACATGGCGCTGGACTGGTCGACCAGATGGGCCAGGCGAGCCAGGGCCGGGGCATGTTCAATGGCCTGGTCCAGGCGCAGCGCCGGAGGTAAGTGTCGGTACATGGGGTGGGGGCGGGGTGCCGGAACGTTCTAGGCGGCCGGTGGGCTCAGCACGGTGGCTGTTTGGATTATGGGGCAGGGCCCCATGCTGCCAGCGTGTCTTGTCGGAGCGCCTCCGTGTGCCAAGGGGCCTTTGTCGCGGGGCGTAAAATCCGCCGATTGTGCGCCGCGGCGCCCCGGTCGACAGAGCGGGGCGTGCGGCTTCGTTTTGCCAAACACTCTGAAGGGTTTCTGGCTGCCCGGGCATGCGCCCGATCGGCTGATTGCGTATGGCTTTCAACTTCCTCACCAAGATCTTCGGCAGCCGCAACGATCGCCTGCTGAAAAACTACCGCAAGACGGTCGAGCGCATCAGCAGCCTGGAGTCCCAGGTCCAGGGACTCAGCGACGAGGCCTTGCGCGACAAGACCGAGGAGTTCAAGCAGCGCGTGGCCCAGGGCGAAACGCTCGATGCCCTGCTGCCGGAGGCTTTTGCGGTGGTGCGCGAGGGCAGCAAGCGTGTCATGAAGATGCGCCATTTCGACGTGCAAATGCTGGGCGGCATGGCGCTGCACGAGGGCAAGATTGCCGAGATGCGCACCGGCGAGGGCAAGACCCTGACGGCCACGCTGCCTGTCTACCTCAATGCGCTGGCCGGCAAGGGCGTGCACGTGGTGACCGTCAACGACTACCTGGCCAGCCGCGATGCCGCCTGGATGGGGCGGCTCTACAACTTCCTGGGCCTGAGCGTGGGCGTCAACTCGCCGCAGGTCAGCCGTGAGGAAAAGCAGGCGGCTTACCGCGCTGACATCACCTACGGCACGAACAACGAGTTCGGCTTTGACTACCTGCGCGACAACATGGTCTACGAGCCGGGCGATCGTGTGCAGCGGGGGCTGTACTACGCCATCGTCGACGAGGTGGACTCCATCCTGATTGACGAGGCCCGCACGCCGCTGATCATCAGCGGTCAGGCCGAGGACCACACCGAGCTCTACCTGGCCATGACCCGCGTCGTGCCCCTGCTCACCCGCCAGGAAGGCGAGGCCGATCCGCGCACTGGCGAGGGCGTCATCAAGGCCGGCGACTTCACCGTCGACGAGAAGTCGCACCAGGTCTTCCTCACCGAAGGGGGTCACGAGAACGCCGAGCGCATCCTCAGCAGCATGGGCCTGATCCCTGAAGGCGCCTCGCTCTACGACCCCGCCAACATCCAGCTGCTGCACCACCTCTATGCCGGCCTGCGTGCCAAGCACATCTACCACCGCGACCAGCATTACGTGGTGCAGGGCGGCGAGGTGGTGATCGTTGACGAATTCACCGGCCGCCTGATGTCGGGCCGGCGCTGGAGCGACGGCCTGCACCAGGCCGTGGAAGCCAAGGAAGGCGTGCAGATCCAGGCGGAGAACCAGACCCTGGCCTCTATCACCTTCCAGAACTACTTCCGCCTTTACGGCAAGCTCTCTGGTATGACCGGCACGGCCGATACCGAAGCCTATGAGTTCCAGGAGATCTACGGCCTGGAGACCATGGTGATCCCGCCCAATCGGCCCAGCCGCCGCGATGACCAGCTCGACCGCGTCTACAAGACCACCCAGGAAAAGTACGACGCGGCGATTGCCGATATCCGGGAGTGTCATGAGCGCGGCCAGCCCGTGCTGGTGGGCACCACCTCCATTGAGAATTCCGAGATCATCGACAAGCTGCTCGAGCATGCCAAGCTGCCGCACCAGGTGCTCAACGCCAAGCAGCATGCCCGCGAGGCCGACATCGTGGCCCAGGCCGGCCGGCCCGGCATGATCACGATTGCCACCAATATGGCCGGTCGCGGCACGGACATCGTGCTGGGCGGCAATGTGGAAAAAATCGTCGAAGCCGTCGAGGCCAATGAGGCCCTGGACGAGGCCGCCAAGCAGGCCCAGGTGCATACCCTGCGCGAAGGCTGGCAGGCCGAGCACGAGAAGGTCAAGGCCCTGGGCGGCCTGCGCATCATCGCCACCGAGCGCCACGAGTCCCGCCGCATCGACAACCAGCTGCGCGGCCGCTCGGGCCGCCAGGGCGATCCGGGCTCCTCGCGCTTTTACCTGAGCCTCGATGATCCGCTGATGCGCATCTTCGCGGGCGAGCGGGTCAAGGCCATCATGGACCGCCTGAAGATGCCCGAGGGCGAGGCCATCGAAGCCGGCATGGTCACGCGCAGCATCGAGTCGGCGCAGCGCAAGGTCGAGGCGCGCAACTTTGACATGCGCAAGCAGCTGCTCGAATATGACGATGTGTCCAATGACCAGCGTAAGGTGATTTACCAGCAACGCAACGACATCATGGACGCCGACCGCCTGGACAGCCAGATCGCTGCCCTGCGCGAAGGCTGCTTCACCGACCTGGTGCGTCAGTATGTGCCGGTGGAAAGTGTGGAAGAGCAGTGGGACCTGGCCAGTCTGGAGCAGCAGCTGCGCGAGCAGTGGCAGATCGAGCTGCCCTTGCAGTCGCAGCTGACCGAGGCCGAGTCGCTGACCGACGAGGACATTCTCGAGAAAGTGGTGGCCGCCGCCCACCAGGCCTTTGCCGACAAGCTGCAGCAGATTGGCGAGGAGAATTTCCTGCAGTTCGAGCGCATGGTGCTGCTGCAGAGCATCGATTCCCACTGGCGCGAGCACCTTTCGGCGCTGGATTACCTGCGCCAGGGCATCCACCTGCGCGGCTATGCGCAAAAGCAACCCAAGCAGGAGTACAAGCGCGAGGCCTTTGAGCTGTTCGGTCAGATGCTCGACAGCGTCAAGAACGAGGTCACGCGCGTGCTCATGACGGTGAAGGTGCAGACCCGTGAACAGCTGGACCAGGCCGCCCAGGACATCGAGCAGCGTGGCGAGCAGATGGCCAACGTCACCTACTCGGCGCCCGACGAAACCGGCCAGCCCCAGATCACCAGCGAAGACGCTGCCCGCCTGCAGACCTTCATGGACCAGCAGGCCGTGCCGCGCGTGGGTCGAAACGACCCCTGCCCCTGCGGTTCGGGCAAGAAATACAAGCAGTGCCACGGCAAGCTCAGCTGAGCAGCCGGGCACCCACACACGCAGACACGCAAGAGGACGCCCATGCCCGTGAACCTGGTGGCCACGCCGGCCGCTGAACTTTTCCCCGTGCCCGGCGTGCGCTGGGGCATCACCGAAGCCGGTGTGCGCAAGGCCCACCGCAAGGACCTGTCGGTCTTGCTGCTCGACGAAGGCAGCACCGTGGATGCCGTGTTCACGCAAAACCGGTTTTGCGCCGCCCCCGTGCAGGTCTGCCGTGAGCACCTGGCCCAGGGCTTTGGCATACGCGCCATGCTCATCAACACGGGAAATGCCAATGCCGGCACCGGAGACGACGGCCTGGTGCGCGCCCGCTCGACCTGCATTGCGCTGGCCCGCCTGCTGGAACTGGCGCCCGAGCAGGTACTCCCCTTTTCCACCGGGGTGATCATGGAGCCCCTGCCCAGCGACCGCATCATCGCGGGCCTGCCCCAGGCACTCGATGCCGCGAAGCAAGACAGCTGGGCGCAGGCCGCCGAGGCCATCATGCCCACCGACACGGTGCCCAAGGCCTTCTCGCGGCGCGTGAGCCTGGCGGGCAAGACGGTGACCATCACCGGCATCAGCAAGGGCGCGGGCATGATCCGCCCCAACATGGCCACCATGCTGGGTTTTCTGGCCACCGATGCCTGCATCGCGCCCGCTCTGATGGCGGGCCTGGCCCGTGAGCTGGCCGAGGGCTCCTTCAACC
>CANGYC010000005.1 GCA_947457975.1 Comamonadaceae bacterium
GGCCGGCAATCGCGCCGATCAGCCCCCCGGCCATGACGAAGGAGACGGCTTTCTCGCGGTTGGAGGGCTCGGCCAGCTCGGCCGCGGCAAAGCGGTAGAGCTGGGCGTTGGCGTTGTAGTAGCCCGCAATCACCGTGGCCGCCACCAGCACCCAGAAGTGGCTGGTGTAGGCCGCCCAGGCGCACAACAGGGAAGAGAACACCGCCACCGCCAGGCCCAACTGGAAAGAGCCTTTGCGGCCCCAGCGCTGCTGCGTGCGCGCCACCAGCCCGGTGGACAGCGCCCCGCCCACCACGTAGCCCATCACTGGGAGGGTCGCCATCCAACCCACCGGCGCCAGCGCCAAGCCGACCAGGCCGTTGATGGCGATGAAGGTGTCGTTGTTGGTGAAGAAAATGCCTTGGCAGGCCACCAGCAGCCAGAGATGTCGATTCATCCCCGGCTTATAACCTACGGGCCGGA
Source organism: Comamonadaceae bacterium (assembly GCA_947457975.1). Taxonomy (GTDB): domain Bacteria; phylum Pseudomonadota; class Gammaproteobacteria; order Burkholderiales; family Burkholderiaceae_C; genus Polaromonas. The sequence goes on from CANGYC010000005.1 coordinate 463, forward strand.
GGGGAACTGTCGCCTGGGCTCAGCCCACAGCCTGCGCCAGCGCGGCCAGGGCCGCGGTTTCCGCGCGCAGGATGCGCGGCCCCAGGGTCACGGGCAGGAAGCCGGCAGCGCGTGCCTGAGCATCTTCGGCGGGCGAGAGACCGCCTTCGGGGCCGCTCAAGAACAGCAGCTCGCCCACGGGATGCGCGGCCAGCACCTGGGACAGGGGCTGGCTGCCTTCGGCCAGGGAGAGCACGCAGCGCAGGGGCGCCACGCCCGCTGACTGGGGCCACCAGGCGCCCAGCTCGCGCACGGCTTCCACCCGGGGCACACGGTTGCCGCCGCATTGCTCGCAGGCCGCGGTGGCCACCTGTTGCCAGTGCTGCTGCTTCTTGCTGGCACGTTCGCCCGACAGGCGCAGCACGCTGTGCGCGGTGTGCAGGGGCTGCAGGCTGGCGGCGCCCAGTTCGGCGGCTTTTTCCACCAGCCAGTCCATGCGCTCGTTGGCGGGCATGCCCAGCGCCAGGTGCACGCGCCGGCCAGCTTCGCGCTCCACGGCTTCGTGCGATTCGATGTGCACGTCGACCTCACTGCGGCCCATGCGCTGGATGCGTGCCTGCCATTGGCCGCCCTGTCCGTTGAACAAGGTCAGCGCTTGGCCAGGCTGCATGCGCAGCACCTGCACATGCCGCGCAGCGCCGGCCGGCAGAGGCAGTTCGGCCCCGCTCTCCAGGGGCAGGTCGACGAAGAAGCGGGGCATCAGAAGGTGTAGCCCGCTTGCACGGCACTGCCTTCGATCTCTTCGAGCAGGTGCATCAGCGGGCTGAGCTGGCGGTAGCGCGAGGCGGTGCTGCGCACGTAGTGGATGAAGCGCGGCGTATCGGCCAGGTAGTGGGGCTTGCCGTCGCGCAGGGTCAGGCGCGCAAAGATGCCCAGCACCTTCAGGTGCCGCTGCAGGCCCATCCACTCGACCGCGGCATAGAACTCGCCGAAGTCGTTGCCCACTGGCAGGCCCGCCTGGCGGGCCTGTTGCCAGTAGCGCACGGTGATGTCGAGCACGAACTCCTCGTCCCAGCTCAAGAACGCATCGCGCATCAGGCTGGCGATGTCATAGGTGACGGGGCCGTAGACCGCATCTTGGAAATCCAGTACGCCCAGGGATGCGCGCGGATCGGCCGGCTGCACCATGAGGTTGCGCGGCATGAAGTCGCGGTGCACATACACGCGGGCGCCGCCCAGGGCTTCGAGGTTGTGCTGCCGGATCTGCGCAAAGAGCGCCTCGAGGGTCTGCTGTTGCTTGGTGCTGAGCTGCAGGCCGCGGTGGCGGGCCACGTACCAGTCGGGGAAGAGGGCGAGCTCGCGTGAGAGCAGCGCCTCGTCATAGGGCGGCAGCACGCCGGGCCGCGAGGCGAGCTGCCAGCGCACGAGCGCGTCGATGGCGCCCAGGTACAGATCGTGAGCGAGCTCGCCGCGCTGAGGGGTCTGCGAGGTGTCGCCTTGCTGGATCAGCTGCATCATGGTCTGCGCACCCAGATCGTTCAGCAGCATGAAGCCCTGCGCCTGGTCCCAGGCCAGCACCTCCGGGGCGCGCAGACCGGCGCTGTGCATCAAGCCGGCCACGTGCACGAAGGGCTCGCAGTTCTCGTGGGCGGGCGGCGCGTCCATGATGATGCGGCTGTCGCCCTGCACGGTGTCGATGCGCAGGTAGCGCCTAAAGCTCGCATCGGCCGAGGCCGGGCGCAGGCTGGTGGTGTGCAGGCACTGGTCCTGGGCCAGGCGCTGCAGCCATGCCTCGAAGGCTGCGGCGCGGGCCGGGTCGGCCCAGGTCACGGCGGTGGCTGCCGCGGTCTGGGCCGGGGACGGTGCGGAAGAAGGCGTCATGGGGGCTCGTGGATAATTGCGCGAATTTGGCAGACCCGGGTTTTATCTCATATTTCACGATGCGCTCGGCCCCACGTCCGCGTTTTCTACCTCTGGCCGGCGCAAGCATCTTCTCGGGCCTGGCCACGCTGGCCGTTTCCGTGGCCCACGCCCAGGCCCCGCCCGGCAGCGAGGCGGCTCCGCCTCCGGTTTACCTGCGCCCCTCGCCCATGCTGGCCGACGAGCTCTCTCCCGAGAGCAAGAAGGGCCCGACCTTCGTTTTCGGTGACCGCGTCAGTGGTCAGCCCGAGGTGCGCACCAGTGTGCAGGGCCAGGCCGAGCTGCGCCGCGCGGCCACGGCCATTCGGGCCGACCGGATCGATCTGGAAGAGTCCACCCAGCTGGTTACTACCCAGGGCCAGGTGCGCATCCAGACCATGGGCAATCTGTTTCTCGGCACCGAGCTTCAACTGAGGCTCGATACCTTCGAGGGCTTTTTCAGCCAGGTCGATTTCCGCCTGCGCAGCGGCGCCAACGGGCGGGCCGAACGCATCGACTTCCTGGGCGAGCAGCGCATGATCGCGCACCGGGGGGCGTACACCACTTGCGAGCGCGACAACGACGCCAGCTGGACGCCGAGCTGGGACTTCCGCGCCCAGCGCATGCACTTCGACTTTGACGCCGGTGTTGGCGAGGCCTACAGGCCGGTGCTGCGCTTCAAGGGCGTGCCCTTCATGGCCTGGGGGGGCAGCTTGAGTTTTCCCCTGAGCGAAAAGCGCAAGTCGGGTCTGTTACCCCCGTCCTATGTGCTGGACACCACCAGCGGCTTCAGCCTGGTCACGCCCTATTACCTGGACATCGCACCCAACCGCGATGCCACCATCACCCCCACCTTGATGAGCAAGCGCGGCCTCGATCTGGGCGCCGAGTTCCGCTACCTGGAGCGCGAGTACCGTGGCGTCCTGCGGACCAATTTCATGCCGGGTGACAACCTGGCCGGCCAGGACCGCTGGGCCTACAGCCTGCAGCACAACAGCTTGCTACCTGCCACGGTTGCCGGGGGTGGCCTGAGTTATGTGCTGAACCTGAACCGGGTGAGCGATGACAACTACTGGCGCGATTTCCCGCGCCAGCAGAACAAGGCGCTGGTGCAGCGCCTCTTGCCCAGCGATGTGTCGCTGAACTGGGGCCGTGGCCCCTGGACGGTGGGCCTTCGCTCGCTCTCCTGGCAGACCTTGCAGTCGCCCGATTCCATCATCGTGCCGCCCTATGACCGGCTGCCTCAGCTGACCACGCGCTACGCCCTGCTGGATGTGCCCTTGGCGGGGCTGGGCGGCGTGGACTGGTCGGTAGACACTGACTTCACGCGCTTTCAGGCGCAGCGCATCGCGGCCTCTCAGATCAATGCAGACCGTTTCGTGGGCCGCGCACAAATCAGCCGGCCCATGGTGTGGGCGGCCGGCTACATCACGCCCAAGGTGCAGCTGCACGCCACGCAGTACAACTTTGCCCAGGAATGGAACGGCCTGAATACCGCCGCCCGCACCGTGCCGACCTTCAGCCTCGATGGTGGCTTGCAGTTCGAGCGCGAGGCCCGATTCTTTGGCCGAGATTTCGTGCAGACCCTGGAGCCGCGGGCCTTCTATGTGTACACGCCCTACCGGAACCAGAGCGCCCTGCCCAATTACGACAGCGCGGAAAACAGTTTCAACTTCGCCAGCCTGTTCCTGGAAAACAGCTACATCGGCAACGACCGCATTGCCGACGCCAACCTCGTTACGCTGGGCGTGACGTCCCGCCTGCTGGTGCCCAGCACCGGCGCAGAGGCCTTGCGCCTGGGTGTGGCCCAGCGCGTCCGCTTTGCCGATCAGCGCGTCACCCTGGACGGCAGCGTCCCCCCGGTCAATTCCGACCGCCTGAGCGACTTGCTGGTGGGCGCCAGCGTGAACTGGACGCCGCAGTGGTCCATGAGCTTGACCACCCAGATCAATCCCCAGCAAGGTGACTCCAAGCGCAGCGCCATCGGCGCCCGCTACAACCCGACTCCTTATCGGGTGGTCACGGCGTCTTACAAGCGCCAGCAGGCGATCACCAGTTCGGACACGGGCAGCCAACAGATCGACGTGGGCTGGCAGTGGCCTATCAACGACCTCTGGGGTGACCGCGGCCAGGCCCGCGCCGGCGAGGGCCTGGGCGGGCGGCGCTGGTACAGCGTGGGGCGCTTGAACTACAGCGCCATCGACGGCAAGCTGGTCGACAGCGTGGTGGGCCTGGAGTACGACGGCTGCTGCTGGATCGCGCGTGCCGTGCTGCAGCGCTCCACACGGGGCCTGACCACCACCAACACGCAGATCATGTTTCAGCTCGAGTTCGTGGGCTTTTCGCGCATCGGCAACAATCCCCTGAGCACCCTGCGCTCCAACGTGCCGCGCTACCAGGTGCTGCGTGAGCAGGTCAGCATGCCCAGCCGCTTCACCAACTATGAATAAGCACCCCTCTTCGAACCATTCCCTGCGCCGCCTGCCTCGGCTGGTGGCTCTGTTGGGGGTCTTGTGTCTGGCTGGTGCCAGCCAGGCCCAGACAAGCACGCCCGCCAGAGGCACGATTCAGTCGGCGGACTACATCGTGGCCGTGGTCAATTCCGAGCCCATCACCAACCAAGAAGTCCTGCTGCGCATGCAGCGCCTGGCGCCACAACTGGCCCAGCAGGGTCGCCCCGTCCCTCCGCGGGCCGAGTTTGTGCGCCTGGTGCTCGAGCGCTTGATTGCCGACCGCGTGCAGCTGCAGACGGCCAAGACCATTGGCATCCGGGTGGAGGACGATGCGGTGGAGCAGGCCGCCGCCGACGTGGCTCGCCAAAACCAGATCAGCGTGGCCGAGCTTCGCCAGCGCCTGGCCGCCGACGGCATCAGCTTCGATCGTTTTCGCCAGGACCTGCGCGAGGAGCTGTTGCTCATGCGCCTGCGTGAGCGGGAGGGCGATGGCCGGGTGCGGGTGAGCGAGCAGGACATCGACCGTTTCATGGCCGAGAGAAAGGCCGAGATGGCCAATGGCCCGGCTGAGATCAACGTGGCCCAAATTTTGGTGGCCGTGCCCGAGAGCGCCAGCCCTGAGGAGGTGGCGGTCCTCGAGACGAAGGCCCGCCAGATCCGCCAGCGCGTGGACGCTGGTGCCGACTTCGCCTCGCTGGCCCGCGAGCTCTCCGATGCGGGTGACAAGGCCAACGGCGGGTTGCTGGGCCTGCGCAGCACCGAGCGCTATCCACCGCTGTTTGTTGATGCCCTCAAGGGACTGCCGGTGGGCGGCTTGGCCGGGCCCGTGCGCAGCGGCGCAGGCTTTCACGTGCTCAAGCTGGCTGAAAGAAGGTTGGCCGACGATCCCCAGGCCACGGTGACCCAGACCCGTGCACGCCACATATTGCTCAAACCCAGCCCCCGCCTGAGCGAGGCGGCCGCGCGCCAGCGCCTGGCTGACTTCAAGCGCCGCATCGAGGCCGCTCAGGTTGAGTTCGCCCAGCTGGCGCGCGAGTTCAGCGAGGACGCCTCGGCCCGGGAAGGCGGCGATCTGGGATGGGCGTCCCCTGGCATGTTCGTGCCCGAGTTCGAGCAGGTGATGGACAAGCTTCAGCCTGGCCAGATCTCGGCACCGCTGCAGTCGCGTTTTGGGCTGCACCTCATTCAGGTGCTCGAGCGCCGCGAGACCCAGCTGTCCGACCGCGAGCGGCGCGACCTGGCCCGCCGCGAGCTGCGCGAGCAAAAGGCCGAGGAGTCCATGCGCACCTTCCTGCAGGACCTGCGTGGCCAGGCCTATATCGAATACCGCGAGCCGCCCCAGTGATCCGGCGCCTGTCTTGAAGCACATCGCCCGCAAGCGCTTCGGTCAGCACTTTCTCACGGATGGCGGCATCATCGATGCCATCGTCCGCGCCATCGATCCCCGCCCCGGCCAGCCCATGGTGGAGATCGGCCCGGGCTTAGCTGCGCTCACCCAGCCCCTGGTCGAACGCTTGGGGCGCCTGACCGTCATTGAGCTCGATCGCGACCTCGCGGCGCAGCTGCGCACGCATGGGCAGCTGGACGTTGTCGAGTCCGACGTGCTCAAGGTGGATGTCCGGGCGCTGGCCCGTCGCCTGCAGGCCGACAAGCTGCGCATCGTCGGCAACCTGCCCTACAACATTTCCTCGCCCATTCTTTTTCACCTCCTGGAGGTGGCCGATGTGGTGCAGGACCAGCACTTCATGCTGCAAAAGGAAGTCATCGACCGCATGGTGGCCGTCCCGTCCACGGGCGACTACGGCCGCCTCAGCGTGATGCTGCAGTGGCGCTATGCCATGGAAGACGTGCTCTTCGTGCCGCCGGGCAGCTTTGATCCACCCCCGCGTGTGGACAGCGCTGTGGTGCGCATGGTGCCGCTCGCCCAGCCGCCGCAGCTCAAGCCCGAGCTGCTCAGCGAGCTGGTGCAGGTGGCTTTCAGCCAGCGCCGCAAGCTCTTGCGCCACACCTTGGGCCGCTGGCTGGAGCAGCGCGCCTTTTCTGGCGCTTTTGACGTGCAACGTCGCGCCGAGGAGGTGCCTGCATCCGAGTACGTGGCCCTGGTGCAGGCGCTGGAGCCCGCGGCCTCTTGAAAAGCGAAAAGCCCGTCGGTCGACGGGCTTTTCGGTGTGCAAGCCCCAGCTGCGGGGCAGACGCGGTTCTTCAGGCTGCGGCGAGCCAGTAACCGGCGTTGAACGGGCTGCTCATGCGCAGCGCCAGGGGCGAGACGTCGACCAGTTTGTCGGTCGGCATGGGTTCGCCACCCTCTTCCGTTGCTTGCGGGGCCTCATTCGCCCGTTCCCCTTGGCCAATCTCCGGGGAACGGGCTACAGAAAAGAATAGAAACATCTGAACGGTATCTTTCGGTCCGCCCAGTAGTCGGCGGCATCGCGGAAGATATCGAGCAGCTGCTCGCGAGCCTCCTTGTCGAACTTGGCGTTCGCAGGGATCTGCTCCAGCACCACGATGAAGCCCGGCTGCTGGCCCGACTTGTGCACCAGGTCGGTCATGCAGTCGTAGAGCGCATCAAAGTTCTTGCCGAAATGCGCGGGAAAGGTGTACTGCGCGGCGATCATGTCCAGCACGTCCTGCTTGCTCTGTGCGTTCGCCAGGTTTGCATACAGGAAGTGGTGGCCCAGCCCATTGGCTGCATCCTGCAGGTCCGACACACGAAATGCGCGGATGGACTGCACGATGTTGGTCCTCACAGTACGAAGTGGCATGTCCATCTTCGTGTCTTTTTCCATGGAAAAGCTCAAGCCCAAGTTACAAAAATCAAAATGGCCCGGACGTTCAGCTTATTGAACGATCCGGCGAAAACTCGCGTAGTGGTCTTCGGTGTAGTAGCAGGCATCGGGTCGGGTGGGCACCTGCCCGCCGCACACAATTCGCCTGGCTCCTCGATGACTGACCTCTGGCGTCCTGACGGTGTATTCACGGTAAAAACCGCGTGGCTGGGAAGGCAGAAGCCGTTCCCGGTTGCCAAACACCGTGCCGTCCTTGTCATGCCGGAAGGGGCCGCCTTGGTAAATTAAGGTCAACACTTGCTGACCCTGCACCGGAAGCTGCGCCACGGCAATCGTGGTGTCGGCGGTTTTGGTGTCTGCGGTGACCGGGCCCTTGGCTGAAACTGGCGCGCTCAACACGCTGGCCAGCCCCATAAGGAGCACTGTCAGGGCGTGGCGCCAGCCACGTCCATCATTCCGCCACATGAAAACCCTTTCTCGAACCCCAGGAACCTGCCTCGAAGGAACAAGCCCTACACGGGTTAACCCTTAAATTTCAAGCGAGTAAGTGTGACTCATGCGCATGAAAAATGCAAGGGCTTGCCCTGATAAGGTCATCAGACCTTGTCGGGCAAGACGGCACCAAAGTTGGTGCTTGCTCTCGATCTTAGCTCGACGGAGTATCAGCGAGCCGCGTTGGCGTCAGCCACGGTCAGCGCTGTCAAGTTGACGATGCGCCGCACGGTGGTGCTGGCCGTCAGGATGTGAACCGGCTTGGCAGCGCCCAGCAGCACCGGCCCGATGGCAATGTTGCCGCCGGCGGCCGTCTTGAGCAGGTTGTAAGAGATGTTGGCGGCGTCGATGTTGGGCAGCACCAGCAGGTTGGCCTCGCCGGCCAGCGTGCTGTGCGGCATGACGCTTTGCCTGGCCAGGGTGTCCAGGGCAATATCGCCGTGCATTTCGCCGTCCACTTCCAGCCAGGGCGACTTCTCGCGCAAGAGCTCAAGCGTGCGGCGCATCTTCAGGGCACTGGGCTGGTTGGACGAGCCGAAGTTGGAATGCGACAGCAGGGCCGCCTTGGGCTTGATGCCAAAGCGCATCATTTCCTCGGCCGCCATCGTGGTGATCTCGGTCAGCTGCTCGGCGGTGGGGTCGTAATTGACATGCGTGTCCACCAGGAAGACCTGGCGGCCTGGCAGCATCAGGCCGTTCATGCAGGCGTAGGTGCCCACGCCCGGACGCTTGCCGATGACCTGGTCGATGTAGTCCAGGTGAATCGGCGTGGTGCCCCAGGTGCCTACGATCAGGCCGTCCACATCGCCCTTGTGCAGCAGCATGCTGCCGATGAGCGTCAGGCGCCGGCGCATCTCGATCTTGGCCATTTGCTCGGTGACGCCCCGGCGCTCCATCATCCGGTGATAGGTTTGCCAGAAGTCGCGGTAGCGGTGGTCGTCTTCGACGTTGACCACCTCGTAGTCCAGGTCTTCCTTCAGGCGAAGACCAAACTGTTCAATGCGCTTTTGAATGATGGCTGGCCGGCCAATCAGCGTGGGCCGTGCCAGGCCTTCGTCCACCACGATCTGGCAGGCACGCAGCACGCGCTCTTCTTCGCCTTCGGCGTAGGCCACGCGCTTGCGGGTGGCGCTCTTGGCGGCTGCGAAGATGGGCTTCATGGTCGTGCCCGAGGAATACACATAGCTCTGCAGGCGTTCGATGTAGGCGTCCATGTCCGTGATCGGGCGCTGGGCCACGCCACTCTCGGCCGCGGCCTTGGCCACGGCCGGGGCGATCTTGATCATCAGCCGGGGATCGAAGGGCTTGGGAATCAGGTAGTCGGGCCCGAAGGACAGCTTCTGACCCACGTAGGCCGCAGCCACCACCTCGCTCTGCTCGGCCTGTGCCAGCTCCGCGATGGCGTGCACCGCCGCGATTTCCATCTCCAGCGTGATGGTGGAGGCACCCGCATCGAGCGCGCCGCGGAAGATGTAGGGGAAACACAAAACGTTGTTGACCTGGTTCGGGTAGTCCGTGCGCCCGGTGGCCATGATGGCGTCGTCGCGCACGGCCTTGACGTCTTCTGGCGTGATCTCCGGGTTGGGGTTGGCCAGCGCGAAGATCACGGGCCGCGCCGACATCTTGCGCACCATGTCCTGCTTGAGCACGCCGCCGGCCGACAGGCCCAGGAACACGTCGGCCCCCTCGATCACCTCGCTCAGGCTGCGGGCCGATGTCTTCTGGGCGAACTGAATCTTGTCCTCGTCCATCAGCTCGGTGCGGCCTTCGTACACCACGCCAGCGAGGTCGGTGACGAACACGTTCTCGCGCTTGATGCCCAGGTGCAGCAGCAGGTTCAGACAGGCCAGCGCCGCGGCGCCCGCGCCCGACGTGACCAGCTTGACCTCACCGGGCTTCTTGCCAGCCACCTTCAGGGCATTGAGGATGGCCGCACCCACGGTGATGGCGGTGCCGTGCTGGTCATCGTGGAAGACCGGGATCTTCATGCGCTTGCGCAGCTCGCGCTCGACGTAGAAGCAGTCCGGGGCCTTGATGTCCTCGAGATTGATGGCGCCAAAGGTCGGCTCGAGCGCAGCGATCACCTCGACCAGCTTGACCGGATCGGATTCATCGATCTCGATGTCGAACACATCGACGCCGGCGAATTTTTTAAACAGGACGGCCTTGCCCTCCATCACCGGCTTGGAGGCCAGCGGGCCGATATTGCCCAGGCCCAGCACGGCGGTGCCGTTGGTGATCACGGCCACCAGATTGCCTCTGGCGGTGTACTTGTAGGCGTTGTTCGGGTCCTTGACGATTTCTTCGCAGGGCGCTGCCACGCCGGGCGTGTAGGCCAGCGCCAGGTCACGCTGGTTGGTCAACTGCTTGGTGGCGGCGATTGCCACTTTCCCCGGGATCGGCAGCGCGTGGTATTCCAGCGCCGCGCGGCGCAGGCTGTCACGTTTGTCCTGCTGTGTATCGACGGGGAGGGTGGACATGGAGGCTCCTGAAGAAAACGGCCGGTGCTTCCGGCCGTCTGATGTGAATCAAAGACCGCGGATTGTAGGCCGCGCTCATCGGCGCAGCAGGGCCAAAGCGCGGCCGTGTGAGGGGTCTTTGTGCTTTGACTTAACCGCAAAAATCGCCAGCAGCCGCCACATGAAAAAGCCGCGCATCGCACGGCTTGATGTAAGCCTCAGCGCGCCACGCCCAGCAGGCTGTCCAGCAACCGGGGTTGGGCCTGCAGCGCCTGGGCGCTGCTCTGGTGCACCACCGTGCCGCGGTCCAACACCACCGCCTGGTCCGAGATCGCCAGGATGGCCTGCGGATGCTGCTCGACGATGATGGCCGACAGGCCCTCGTCGCGCGTGATGCGGCGAAGCGCCCGCAGCAGCTCTTCCACAATGATGGGCGCCAGGCCTTCGAGCGGTTCGTCCAGCAGCAAGAGCTTGGGGTTGAGCACCAGCGCGCGGCCGACCGCCAGCATCTGCTGCTCACCGCCTGAGAGCTGCGTGCCCAGGTTGGTCTTGCGCTCGGCCAGGCGCGGGAACATCTCGTACACGCCCGCAGGCGTCCACGGGCCTGGCCGCGCCACCGCCGTGAGGTTTTCATGCACGGTGAGTGACTTGAAAATATTGCGCTCCTGCGGCACCCAGCCGATGCCTGCGGCTGCACGCTCGAACGAGGGCAGCTTGTGCAGCGCCATGCGCTCGCTGCCTGAGCCCAGCGCGATGCTGCCCCCGTGCTGGCGGGTGGCGCCGGCCAGGGTGTTGATCAGCGTGGTCTTGCCGGTGCCGTTGCGGCCCAGCAGAGCCAGGGTCTCGCCTTGGTTCAGTGAGAGCGAGACCTTGTTCAGCACCACGGCCTCGCCGTAGCCGGCCATCAGTTCTTCCACCTTCAGCAGTTCAGCCATGGTGAGCCCCCTCGCTGTGATCCTGGCCGTGGCCCAGGTACACGGCCTTGACCCGGGGGTCATTGGCAATCTGGTCGGGCTCGCCCTCGGTGAGCAGGCCGCCGTTGACCAGCACGGTGATGTAGGTGGCAAAGTTGAAAACCAGGTCCATGTCGTGTTCGATCAGCAGCACCGACACGTCGGCTGGCAGGGCCGCCACGGTCTGCAAAAGCTCTTCGCGTTCACCGGCCGGCACACCCGCCACTGGCTCGTCCAGCAGCAGCACCCGGGGCTCACAGGCCAGGGCAATGGCGATTTCCAGCAGGCGGCGTTTGCCGTAGGCCAGCACGCGCGTGGGTTGGTTCATCACCTCGCTCAGGTGGAACTGCTCGAGCAGTTCCTCGCAGCGCTGCACCACGGCGGTGTTCTTGCCCAGCGGCTGCCACCAGCGTGCACCCAGGCCCCGGTGTCGCGAGACCGTGAGCGCCAGCGTCTCCAGCGGCGTGAGCGGATCGAACAGCTGGTTGATCTGGAAGGTGCGCACCATGCCGCGCTGCACCCGCTGGTGCGGCGCCAGGTCCGTGATGTCTTGCCCCTCCAGCACGATGCGGCCTTCCGTGGGCGGCAGAACCCCGGTAAGCAGATTGATCAGCGTGGTCTTGCCGGCGCCGTTGGGCCCGATCAGCGCATGGCGGGCGCCTTTCTTGAGCTCCATCGTGACGTGGTCGGTGGCGGTGATGCCGCCAAAGCGCTTGACCAGGTTCTGCGCATGCAGCACCGTGGTCTGCGCGGCGCGGTCGGTGTTCATGGACGGTGTGTTCATGCCTGGGCTCCCTTGCCCTTGAACCAGCTGCGCGGGTTGTTCAGGCGCTCACGGCCCACCATCACCAGGACGACGAGGAACAGGCCCAGCCAGAAAGTCCAGTACTGGGGCGTGATGTTGGACAGCACGTCCTGCATCACCTTGAAGACGATGGCGCCGAAGATGCCGCCATACAGCCAGCCGGTGCCGCCGATGACCAACATCAGCAGCACGTCGGCCGAGCGGTGAATTTCGAAGAGGTCCAGCGACGCAAAGCCCGTGGTCTGAGTCAGCAGCACGCCGGCCGCGCCCCCGACGGCGGCGGCCAGGGTGTAGATGGAGGTCAGCCGGTTGGCCACCGGAATGCCGATGGCCATGGCGCGCAGGCGGTTGTCGCGAATGGCCATGAGCGTGGCACCGTAGGGCGAATGGATCACGCGGCGCAGCAGCAGGAAACACAGCAGCAGCACAGTCAGCGAATAGAAGGCCGACGTCTGGCCGTAGAGGTCGAACTCGAAGCGACCGAGCAGCGGGCCCATCATCACGCCCTGCAGGCCGTCGGCCCCGCCGGTGAGCCAGTCGAGCTTGTTGGCCAGCTCAAAGAGGATGAGGGCAAAGCCCAGCGTGACCATCAGGCGCGTGAGGTCGTTGCCGCGCATGATGGTCAGCGACATCACGGCGCCGGCCACCGTGGACACGGCCACGCCCATGGCCAGGCCCACCAGGGGGTCGGGGTTGATGTGCTTGGCCAGCAGGCCCGCGGCATAGCCGCCCAGCCCGAAGAAAGCCGCGTGGCCCAGCGAGACGATGCCCGTGTAGCCCAGGATCAGGTCCAGCGAGATGGCAAAGAGCGCCACGATGGCGATCTCATTGATGATCAGCGCTTGCCGCGGCAGCAGGGCGGGCGAGGCCAGCAGGGCGATCCACAGCAGGATTTCCCACCATTTGAAGCGGCTCTTGGCGAGCAGCGAACTTTGTGCATTCATGGGTTTACTTGCCTCCCTGGCGCACGAACAGGCCCTGCGGGCGCCAGATCAGGATCACGATCATCAGCGCATACACGATGAAGGCGCCGAGCTTGGGGATGTAGTACTTGCCGGCCACGTCGGCAATGCCCAGCAGCAGGGCCGCCAGCAGCGGGCCGCTGATGGACGAGGTGCCGCCCACGGCCACCACGATCAGGAAATACACCATGAACTTCAGCGGGAAGTTCGGGTCCAGACCCAGCACCTCCGCGCCCAGCGCGCCGCCCAGGCCCGCCAGGCCCGAGCCCACGGCAAAGGTGGCCAGGAACACCACATTCACGTTGATACCCAGGCCGGCGGCGACCCGCTGGTCGTCGACCGCGGCGCGCAAGCGGCTGCCAAAGCGGGTCTTCGACAGGATGTACTGCAGGCCCAGGGTCAGGGCCAGGCACACCGCAATGATGAACAGCCTGTAGTGGCCCATGCCCAGGATCCAGTCGCCCGAGCCCAGCTCGGTGCGGCCCTTGAGCCAGGCCGGCAGCTGGATGATCTGCTGGGTGGAGCCGACGAAGTAGTCGACCGAGGCGATCGCCATGAAGACGATGCCGATGGAAAACAGCACCTGGTCCAGGTGCGGCCGATGGTAGAGCGGGCGGTAGAGGGTGCGCTCGAGCACCGCACCCAGCAGGGCCGAGCCCAGGAAGGCCAAGGGCAGGCAGACCAGGAAGGGGACATCCAGGCGTTGCATGAGCAGCACCGTGATGTAGCCGCCAGCCATGGCAAACGCACCGTGGGCCAGGTTGATGAAGTTCATCAGGCCCATGGTCACCGACAGGCCCACGGCAAGGATGAAGAGCAGCATGCCGTAGGCGATGCCGTCAAAGAGAATGGTCAACATGTGGTTCTACCGTCGCTAAGGCAACACCGGCAAGCTCGCCTGGACGCCAGGCGCACTTGCCGGTGCGGAGGAGTGCGGGCCGGTGCGAGCGGCCCGCCTATCGGGATCAGCGTGCCTTGCCCGGATCCTTCACGTCCTTGATCACGTCAAATTCAACATTCCAGAGCTGGCCCTCTTTCCTCTCGACGCGGCGCAGGTAGATGTTCTGCACGATGTCGCGGGTCTGAGCGTCGATGAAGATCTTGCCGCGCGGGCTCTCGAAGATCTGTCCCTTCATGGCTGCCAGCAGGCCGTCGCCGCCGCCCTGGCCCTTGGAGGCCTTCAGGGCGTCGTAAATCACGCGCATGCCGTCATAGCCACCCACGGCCATGAAGTTCGGGCGCATGCCCTTGTTGGCCTTGCCGAAATCGGCCACAAACTTCTTGTTCATGGCCGAAGGGTGGTAAGTCGAGTAGTGGTGGGAGGTCACAACGCCGATGGCGCCGTCGCCCATATCGTTGAGCTGGTCGTCATCGGTCACATCGCCGGTGCCGATGAGCTTGATGCCGGCCTTGTCCATGCCGCGCTCGAGGAACTGCTTCATCACGGCAGCACCTGCGCCCGAGGGCACGAACACGAACAGCGCGTCCGGCTTGATGTCCCGGACCTTCTGCAGGAAGGGTGCGAAGTCGGGGTTGCGCAGCGGCACACGCAGCGATTCGGGCACCTGGCCGCCGTTGAGCAGCAGGCGCTCCCTGAAGAAGCGCTCGGCGTCGATGCCCGGGCCGTAGTCGGAGACCAGGGTCACCACGCGCTTGAGACCGTTCTTGGGTGCCCAGTCGCCCAGCGCCACGGAGGCCTGCGGCAGGGTGAAGCTGGTGCGCACGATATACGGCGAGGCTTCGGTGATGCTGGAGGTGGCGGCGGCCATCACCACCATGGGGGTCTTCGATTGCGTGGCGATCGGGGCCACGGCCATGGCCGAGGGCGTGATGCCAAAGCCGGCCAGCACGTTGACCTTGTCGTTGACCACCAGCTCCTGGGCCAGGCGGCGGGTCACGTCCGGCAGGGAGGTGTCGTCCTTGACGATCAGCTGGACCTTTTTGCCGGCGACGGTATCGCCGTTCTGGGCCATCCACAGGCGGGCGGCCGCCTCGATCTGGCGGCCGGTGGTGGCCTGCTGGCCGGTCATGGGCAGGATCAGGCCGATCTTGAACACGTTGTCCTGGGCCAGCGCGGGCTGGGCACCGAGGGCGACCGTGGCGGCCAGGGCAAGGGTAGTGAAGCTGCGGCGTTTCATGTCTGTTTCCAATCTATATGTAAGTTTGCGGAAAACGAGGTTCAGGGGCGTAGTGTCGGGGATTTTGGGCGGTCCAGGCGAGGCTGCGTCTGGGCGAGCTCATCGGCCCGGGGGTGCGTCATCGCGCAAAAGACAGCAGGTTCATGCGCGCGGCCTGGGTTCGCGTTTGCGGATCAGCTGGATCCCCGGCACGGTTTCGTGCTGATGGCCTGCCACCGCCGCCCGAAGGTTGCGCTGGGCCAGGCGCGAATGCTCACGCATGATGGCTTCGGCCCGCGAGCCTTCCCGCCGGACGATGGCTTCGAGCACCTGGCGATGCTGGTCCTGGGCCACCACCAGCATGTCGCGGGCGCTTCCCGAGTTGGCCTGCACGACCACGAAGCCCGAGGGCGAGGCAAAGGGCAGCCGGGCCACTCGCTCGAGTTCCTTGGCGATCACGGCACTGCCCGCCATTTCGCTGAGCAGGGCGTGGAACTGCTCGTTCAGGCGCACATAGGCTGAGAAGGCCTCGTCATCCAGGGCCGGCTGGGCCAGCACGGCATCGATCTGGTCCAGGCAGGCCTGGGCCTCGCTGACCAGCACACTGGCCACACCGTGCTCGGAGGCCAGGCGGGCCGACAGCCCCTCCAGGGTGCCGCGCAGTTCAATGGCCTCGGAAATGTCGCGCTCCGTGAAGGTGCGCACCGTGTAGCCGCCCGTGGGCAGGAGCTCGAGCAGGCCCTCCTGCTCCAGCCGCATCAGCGCCGCGCGGATGGGCGTGCGCGAGACGCCGAGCTTGTCGGCAATCGCCACCTCGGCGATCCGGCTGCCCCCGGCCAGTTCACCGGCCAGCACCATCTCGCGCAGGCGCAGCAAGGCCTTGACCGCCTGGGAGCCTGACGGCTCGAGTTCGGCGCTGCGGCTGGTGGTTTCCATTTGCTTTGGCATGTATCCAATGTACCAACAATTAACCGCTATTTGAGGACCTTAGCCCTTAAAAAACGCATAAATAAAGGGTTTACCCTGCGGCAATGTATACAGGGCGTATCCTTAGACCCATAATTGGCCCATCTCCACCCGCTGTTGTGAGCCCGCCATGTATCCCAAGAACGCCTGGTACGTTGCCTGTACCCCTGACGAAGTCGATGACAAGCCCCTGGGCCGCATGGTGTGCGGCGAGCAGATGGTGTTCTACCGCCCCCAGGACGGCCAGGTGGCCGCCCTCGAAGACTTCTGCCCCCACCGCGGCGCCGCCCTGTCCCTGGGCCGGGTCTGCGAAGGCAAATTGGTGTGCGGTTACCACGGCCTGGTCATGGGCTGCGACGGCAAGACGGCGGCCATGCCCGGTCAGCGCGTGGGAGGCTTTCCCGCCATCCGCGCCTACCCGGTCATTGAGCGCTACGGCTTCATTTGGGTCTGGCCCGGCGACGCAGCCCAGGCCGACCCGGCCAAGCTGCACCACCTTCCATGGGCCGAGAGCCCCGACTGGGCCTATGGCGGCGGTCTCTATCACATCAAGTGCGACTACCGCCTCATGGTCGACAACCTGATGGACCTGACGCACGAGACCTATGTGCACACCACCAGCATTGGCCAGAAGGAAATTGATGAAACCCCGGTCACCACCAAGACGGGCGGCGCCGAAGTCATCACCAGCCGCTTCATGGATGGCGTGAACGCGCCGCCATTCTGGCGCGCCAATATGCGCAGCAACGGCCTGCCCGACGACCAGCCGGTGGACCGCTGGCAGATCTGCCACTTCAGTCCGCCCAGCCACGTCATGATCGAAGTCGGCGTCGCCCTGGCCGGGCACGGCGGCTACCAGGCCCCGGACGACAAGAAGGTCTCCAGCATCGTGGTGGACTTCATCACCCCCGAGACCGAAACCACCATGTGGTACTTCTGGGGCATGGCGCGCAATTTCAACGTGCGCGACAAGAACCTCACGGCGCAGATCAAGGAGGGCCAGGGCAAGGTGTTCGCCGAGGACACCGCCGTGCTCGAGGCCCAGCAGCGCAACCTCACGCTCTACAAGAACCGCAAGCTCCTGATGCTCAACATCGATGCCGGTGGGGTACAGTCCCGTCGCATCATCGACCGGTTGATCGCTGCTGAACAAGCCTCGCAGGCCACGGCCGTGGCGGTCTGAGAAAGAAATTCCCATGAGCTCACTGCAAGTGAAGGTGCTGCGTCGGCGCGAAGAGGCCGAGGGCATTGCCAGCTATGAACTGGCGCGAGCCGATGGCCAGCCCTTGCCCCCGTTTTCGGCCGGCTCGCACATCGACGTGCATCTGCCCGGCGGCCTGGTGCGCCAGTACTCCCTCTGCAATGACCCGCATGAGGCGGCGCACTACCGCATCGGCGTGCTGCGCGATGCCGCTTCGCGCGGCGGCTCCATCGCCATGCATGAGCAGGTGCGCGAAGGCGATCTGATCACCATCAGCGAGCCGCGCAACCACTTTCCCCTCCACGCCGCGCCGCACTCCCTCTTGCTGGCCGGCGGCATTGGCATCACGCCGCTGATGTGCATGGCCCAGCGCCTGGCCGCCATCGGAGCGAGCTTCGAGCTCCATGCCAGCAACCGGTCCAGGGCGCGCAGCGCCTTCCTGGACGAACTCAAGTCCTTCGGCGAGCGCTTTCACCTGCACCTCGACGATGGTGAGGCGTCGCAAAAGCTGGATTTGCCCGCCGTACTCAAGGCCGCCCCGGTCGGCAGCCGCATTTATGTGTGCGGCCCCACCGGTTTCATCGACTTCGTGGTGGCCACCGCCAAGGCCCAGGGCTGGCCGACCGACCAGCTGCACCTGGAGTACTTCGGCGCGGCCCCGCAGGACACCACCGGCGACCGCGAATTCGAGGTGCGCATCGCCAGCACCGGCCAGAGCTACCGTATTCCCGCCGACCAGACCGTGACAGCGGCCCTGCAGGCCCAGGGCGTGGACATCATGGTGTCCTGCGAGCAGGGCGTGTGCGGCACCTGCATCACGCGCGTGCTCGAAGGCGAGTGCGACCACCGCGACATGTACTTCACCGACGAGGAAAAGGCCAAGGGCGACCAGTTCACCCCCTGCTGCTCGCGCGCCAAGTCCTCGGTGCTGGTCCTGGACCTGTGACCCCCCTGCGCATGCGCTAGCATTCGCACTTCAATTTTTTGTGGAGACAAATGATGGTGAAACTTCCTGCCCGCTACGACCACGTCGGCAGCTTCCTGCGCCCCGCCTACCTGCTCGAAGCCCGTGAGCAAAAGGCCAAGGGCCAGATCACGCCCGAGCAGCTGCGTCTGGTGGAAGACAAGGCGATCGCCGAAATCGTGAAGTTCCAGCAGGACGTGGGCCTCAAAGCCATCACCGACGGCGAGTTCCGCCGCACCTATTTCCACATCGACTTCCTGGAGCAGCTCGGCGGCGTGGTCACCGACATTCCGCTGTCGGTGCTGCAGCCCGATGGCACCACCCACCTGGCCCCACCGGTGATCCGCGTCACCGACAAGGTCACGCATGCCAAGAACATCCAGCTGGCCGACTTCCAGTACCTCAAGAGCCAGGTGGCCGCAGGCTGCACCCCCAAGGTGACCATCCCCTCGCCCACCATGCTGCACTTCCGCGGTGGCCGCGCCGGCATCAGCCGCCAGGCCTATCCTGAGCTGGAGCCGGCCTTCTACGACGACGTGGCCAAGGCCTATGGCGACGAGCTGCGCAGCCTGGCCGCTGCCGGTTGCACCTATGTACAGATGGACGACACCAACCTGGCCTACCTGTGCGACGAGAAGATGCGCGAGGCGGCCCGCCAACGCGGCGACGACCCCAACGAGCTGCCCCACCGCTACGCCCAGTTCATCAACAAGGTGGTGGCCCAGAAGCCCGCCGGCATGACCCTGGCCATGCACCTGTGCCGTGGCAACTTCAAGAGCACGCACGCCGCCGCCGGCAACTATGAGCCTGTGGCCGAGGCCCTGCTCAAGGAAATGGACATCGACGCCTACTTCCTCGAGTACGACGACGACCGCAGTGGCGACTTCCGCCCCCTGCGTTTCCTGCCCAAAGGCAAGATCGTGGTGCTGGGCCTGGTCACCACCAAGTTCGGCGACATGGAAAGCAAAGACGCGCTCAAGCGCCGCATCGAAGAAGCGGCCAAGTACGCACCGCTGGACCAGTTGGCCCTGTCCCCCCAGTGCGGTTTTTCCAGCACCGTGCACGGCAACAACATTGCCGTGCAGGCCCAGCGCGACAAGCTGCGCCTGGTCATCGAGACGGTGCAAGAGGTCTGGGGCGAGGCCTGAGCTTCGGGCGCGCGCCCATGAAAAAAGCCGTGCCCTAGGGCACGGCTTTTTCTTTGCCTTGGCGCGCCGGGCTCAAGCCCGGTGCGGCTTCAGGCAGCCAGGCGCTTTTCGATGGCGTCCTTGGTGGCCTTGAGCTCCTGGGGCAGGTGGTAGGCCAGCTGCTGGAACAGCTCGGCGTGCAGCTCCATCTCCTTGGCCCAGGCGGCCTGGTCGATGCTGGTGACCTTGGCGAACTCCTCGGCGCTGAAGTTCAGGCCGGTCCAGTTCAGGTCCTGGTAGCTGGGGCTGATGCCCATCACGTTTTCGCTGCCCTGGCCGCTGCCCTCGATGCGATCGATCATCCACTTGAGCACGCGCATGTTCTCGCCATAGCCGGGCCAGACGAACTTGCCGTCATCGCCTTTGCGGAACCAGTTGGTGGTGTAGATGCGCGGCAGGGTGGCGCCGGAGGCGGCCAGCTTCTTGCCCAGGTCCAGCCAGTGCTGGAAGTAGTCGCTCATGTTGTAGCCGGTGAAGGGCAGCATGGCAAACGGGTCGCGGCGCACGATGCCGGCTTGGCCCGTGGCGGCGGCGGTGGTCTCCGAGCCCATGGTCGCGGCCATGTAGATGCCCTCCACCCAGTTGCGCGCTTCGCTCACCAGCGGCACCGTGGTCGAGCGGCGGCCGCCGAAGATGAACGCATCGATGGGCACGCCGGCCGGGTCATCCCAGGCGCTGTCCAGGGCCGGGTTGTTGACGGCGGCCACGGTGAAGCGGGCGTTGGGGTGGGCGGCCTTGGCGCCGGTTTCCTTGGCGATCTGCGGCGTCCAGTCCTTGCCCTGCCAGTCGATCAGGTGATCGGGCAGCTTGCCGCTGTCCTTTTCCATGCCTTCCCACCACACGTCGCCGTCGTCGGTCAGCGCGACGTTCGTGAAGATCACGTTCTTGTCGAGGCTGGCCATGCAGTTGGGGTTGGTGTGGTAGTTCGTGCCCGGGGCCACGCCGAAGTAGCCGGCCTCGGGGTTGATGGCGCGCAGGCGGCCATCGGCAGTCGGTTTGATCCAGGCGATGTCGTCACCAATGGTGGTGACCTTCCAGCCCTCGAAGCCCTGGGGCGGCACCAGCATGGAGAAGTTGGTCTTGCCGCAGGCCGAGGGGAAGGCGGCCGCCACATGGTATTTCTTGCCCTGGGGGTTGGTCACGCCCAGGATGAGCATGTGCTCGGCCAGCCAGCCCTGGTCGCGGCCCATGATGGAGGCAATGCGCAGCGCAAAGCACTTCTTGCCCAGCAGCGCGTTGCCGCCGTAGCCGGAACCGAAAGACCAGATCTCGCGGGTCTCGGGGTAGTGCACGATGTACTTGGTCTTGTTGCAGGGCCAGCTCACGTCCTTCTGGCCGGGCTGTAGCGGCGCGCCCACGGTGTGCACGCAGGGCACGTACTCGCCATCGGCACCGATCACGTCGTAGACCGACTTGCCCATGCGGGTCATGATCTTCATGTTCACAGCCACATAGGGGCTGTCCGAGAGCTCCACGCCAATGTGGGCAATGTGCGAGCCCAGCGGGCCCATGGAAAACGGCACCACGTACATGGTGCGGCCTTTCATGCAGCCGTCGAACAGGGGCTGCAGCGTGGCGCGCATCTCGGCCGGGGCCACCCAGTTGTTGGTCGGGCCGGCGTCTTCCTTGTTCTTGGGGCAGATGAAGGTGCGGTCTTCCACGCGGGCCACGTCGCTGGGGTCGCTCAGGGCCAGGAAGCTGTTGGGGCGCTTGGCCTGGTTCAGCTTCTTGAAGGTGCCGGCGTCCACCAGCTGCTGGCACAGGCGCTGGTATTCCTCATCGCTGCCGTCGCACCAGTAGATCTGGTCTGGCTTGCACAGGGCGGCCATGTCGGCAACCCAGGCGATCAGCTTGGCGTTCTTCACGTAAGCCGGCGGATTGACTGCCAGACCCTGCATGACGGGATGGTTCATGGGAAAGCTCCAAAGTTAAAAAAGCGTGATGTCGGCAGAGGTCTGGGGTCAGACGCCTGTCGGCATGACGCGGCAGGAATCGATTTGGGTCCGTGATTTTAGGAATAAGCCCTGTCACACATTGTCGGCGAGGATCGAAAGTCATGCATAACGCGCATGACTTTATGCGCCAAATGTTATGTGCCAAATGCTTCGGCCGCAGGCGAACCATCCCGGCCCCCCTGCGGGGCGCCAAGGGTGGTCAGGGGATGCCGGGCGCCCGGGCTCGGGCGGCGCTCAGGAGCCGACGGCGTCGGCCATGCACTTTTTCAGATGGCTGTTTTTGGCCGCGCCGGCCAGCTTCTTGTCGGCGGCCGACTGGTCGCATTTGGTCTGCGCGTCGGCTTCACACTTTTTCAAGAAGGAGTTTTTGGCGGCGCCGGCCAGCTTTTTTTCAGCCGCGACGGCTTGGCAGCTGGCCTGGCTTGCCAAGGCGTGGAAGCTCAGGAGGGAAGAAACCAGGAAGACAAGGCAGGTGCGCATGATGGTTCACAAATTGGTGACATTGAGGCGCGCAGCCTAGCATGCCCACCGGGCAGCGGGTGAGCGGATTCGCCCCGATTCAGCGCAGTCCGTCCAGGTCCAGCGTGCCTGAAAGGGCCAGGCCAGCGGGGGGCAGGTAGTCGGCGATCAGCAGCAGCCGCTCGGCACATCCTTGCCAGGTTGCAAAGCGCCGCAGCAGGGCATCTACCGAGGGCTGGTCCAGCGCCATGAAGGGCTGGTCCAGCAGGGTCAGGGGGGCGTCCTGGGCCAGTGCCGCGGCCAAGAAGACCTTGCGGCGGCTGCCCGTGGACAGTTGGTACAGCGGTTTGCCCAGGTGGGCCTCAAGGCCGAGCTCTTGCAGCAGGCCGCTGCCCCTGAGCTTTTCCGGAGAAACGAGCTCGGCCAGGATGGCCTGCACCACCTGCTGCTCGCGTGCGGGGTCGGCGGGGTCGAACCAGGCCACCTGAGCGCGCTTAAGCGATTGCCCGGCCCACTCAATCGTTCCTTGTGTGGTCTGGATCTGGCCGGCCAGCAGGCGCAGCAAGGTGCTTTTGCCCCGGCTTTCATCACCGCACACCAGGGCCACCCCCGCCGGCAGCTCGGCGCACAGCTTGTCAAACACCGGTGTGGGGGCGCCGGGGTATGCAAAGCACAGGCCCTTGAGGCTCAGCAGCGGCGAATGCATGGGGCGTTGTGGACGCAAGACGTAAAAAAATCCGCCAGAAGGCGGATGGCACAGGGACTGCGCAAGCAGGCAGGCAGGCCTGGCGCAGCGTCCACGGTGCAGGGCTTCAGCCCATGTAGATCGCGATGAAGGCCAGCAAGAACATCAGCACGCCGCCGACAACGGGCAGCACGATGGGAATCACCGGCATGAGGGCCTTGAGCGTGTCCTGCTCTTCACCAGCCGAGGGGCTGTGGTGAGCGGCGTTGGTGGAGTGTTCTGCGGGCTGGGTCATGGTGAATTTCCTTCGCGACAATGGTTTGATTTTACCGGCTCGGCTGCCCCCAACCTGACGATGGCCCACCCATGACCCCGAAAAGCCCCCGTTTGATCTCTGTGCAGGTGGGCCCATCGCGCCGTGTGCGCCTGGCCGGCCGCAGCCTGCGCACGGCCATGGTCAAGCAGCCGGTTCAAGGCCCGGTACCTGTGGCGCCCCTGGGCTTGCTCGGGGATGAGCAGGCTGACCTGAACATCCACGGCGGTCTGGCGCAGGCGGTCTATGCGTACCCGGCCGAGCATTACGCCTTTTGGCGCCAGGCCCGGCGCGAGGCCGGGGTGGCCGAGATCGACGACAGCCTGCCGCATGGCAGCCTGGCTGAAAACCTTACCCTCGCTGGTCTGCTGGAGTCCGGCGCCTGGGTGGGCGACGTGCTGCGCTTTCCTCATTGCGCGCTGCAGGTCACCCGGCCCCGCGAGCCTTGCCACAAGCTCAATGCGGCCCTGGGTTTCCCGCAGGCGGTGCGGCTCATGGCCGAGAGCGGGTTCTGCGGCTTTTACCTCTCGGTCCTGGAGCCCGGCAGCGTGTGTGCAGGCGAGGCCTTCGAGCTCATTCCCGGCCGGCGCAGCATGGGCATCCCGGAACTGTTCAGCGCCAAGCGCGCCAAGCACCTGCGCGGCGCGCCTTGAACGCACACACCGGCGCCACACCGGGGCATACACTTTCTCCCAGACGAGGGCTGCGCCCCACGACAGGAGACACCGCATGAACGCCCCCCTGCCCGAGCACATCCGCCAGGCCCTGGACACCGTCACGCTGGATGACAAGTACGCGCTGGCGCAGGGCCGTGCCTTCATGAGCGGGGTGCAGGCCCTGGTGCGCTTGCCCATGCTGCAACAGCAGCGCGACCAGCAGCAGGGCAAGCACACTGCGGGCTTCATCTCTGGCTACCGGGGCTCGCCCCTGGGCGGCTACGACCAGGCCCTGTGGAAGGCGGCCCCCTATCTGCAGGACCGCCACATCCATTTCCAGCCCGGCGTCAACGAAGAGCTGGCCGCCACCGCCTTGTGGGGCACGCAGCAGCTGGGCTTTGCGACGCCGGGCAGCCACAAGTTCGACGGTGTATTTGGCATCTGGTACGGCAAGGGCCCGGGCGTGGACC
>CANGYC010000006.1 GCA_947457975.1 Comamonadaceae bacterium
GAGGGAGCGCAGGCGTTCTGTTTCACGTGAAACAGCGTCGCGCTTTCGGTTGAAGGCGTCCCAGCGGGCGTCATCGACCAGGCCCATCTGCCGGGCTACCTCTGTGAGGCGCATGTCGGCGTTGTCCTCGCGCAGCATCAGCCGGAACTCGGCCCGGCTGGTGAACATGCGGTAGGGCTCGGTCACGCCCTTGGTGATGAGGTCATCGACCAGCACGCCCAGGTAGGCCTCGTCCCGGCGCGGCAGCCAGGACTCTTTGCCCTGGCACTGCAAGGCGGCGTTGATGCCCGCAAACATGCCCTGGGCAGCGGCCTCCTCGTAGCCGGTGGTGCCGTTGATCTGCCCGGCGAAAAACAGGCCCTGGATCTGCCGGGTCTCAAAGCTGCTCTTGAGCGAGCGCGGGTCAAAGTAGTCGTACTCAATGGCATAGCCGGGCCGCAGGATGTGGGCGTTTTCCAGCCCAGCCATGGAGCGCACCAGTTCGTACTGAATATCAAACGGCAGGCTGGTGGAAATGCCGTTGGGGTAGTACTCGTGGGTGGTGAGGCCCTCGGGCTCCAGAAAGATCTGGTGGCTCTCTTTGCCGGCAAAGCGGTTGATCTTGTCTTCCACGCTGGGGCAGTAGCGCGGGCCCACGCCGTCAATCTTGCCGGTGAACATGGGGCTGCGGTCAAAGCCCGAGCGAATGATCTCGTGCGTTCGCTCATTGGTGTGCGTCACCCAGCACGGCACCTGCTGGGGGTGTGCGATCTGATGGCCCATGAAGCTGAACACCGGCACGGTGTCCCCCTCCCCGCCCTCCATGCCGTCGCCGGGCTGGCGGGTGCACTTGGAAAAATCGATGCTGCGCCCGTCCAGGCGCGGGGGCGTGCCGGTCTTCAGGCGCCCCTGCGGCAGCTGCAGCTCCTTCAGGCGCGCACTCAGGCTCACCGCCGGCGGATCGCCCGCCCGGCCGGCCGAGTAATGGTTCAGGCCCACATGGATCTTGCCGTCTAGAAAGGTGCCCGCCGTCAGCACCACCGTGCGGGAGCGAAAGCGAATACCCACCTGCGTGACCGCGCCCACCACCCGGTCGCCCTCGACCATGAGGTCATCAACCGCCTGCTGAAACAGCCACAGATTGGGCTGGTTCTCCAGCATGCGGCGGATGGCGGCCTTGTAGAGAATGCGGTCGGCCTGCGCCCGGGTGGCGCGCACGGCCGGGCCCTTGCTGGAGTTGAGAATGCGAAACTGAATGCCGCCCTCGTCGGTGGCCAGCGCCATGGCCCCTCCCATGGCGTCGACCTCCTTGACCAGGTGCCCCTTGCCGATGCCACCAATCGAGGGGTTGCAGCTCATCTGGCCGAGCGTCTCGATGTTGTGGCTCAAGAGCAGGGTCTTGCAGCCCATGCGGGCGCTGGCGAGGGCCGCCTCGGTTCCGGCGTGGCCGCCGCCGACGACGATGACATCAAACTCTTGGGGGTACAGCATGGTGAAAACTCCGCTGCGCAAGGCCTGCGCGGGCAACCGATGATTGTCCCACCATCAGGGCTGGATGGGTGCTGTTGTGTCGAATGCAAGCCTGGGGCGGTGGCGCCCTGCTCGAAGACGCGCTTGAGCCTTGGGCGGCGGCGCCCTGCTCCGCGAATGTCCCCCGGGCCGGCTGCGCCTGCCCTCCTCCTTTATTTCGCTGCGCAGGGCGCCACCACCCAAGGCGAAGCACCACCCAATTGGCGCGTCGACCAGAACCGCCGTGCCCAATCGCTGGCGTGGGGTGCCTGGCGCAGCGAAATAAAGGAGGAGGGCCGAAGGCCCGGGGGACATTCGCGGAGCCAGGCACCCCACGCCAGCGACCACGCCCAACCCGGCAAACCTGGCCCAAACCCAAAATTAATACTTAGTGACTACTTAAAAGGGCTGCAAACCCCAGCAAGAATAATTTGTCAGCCCCACGTAGCCCACCAAGCCAACACTGACTGGCTATATTCCAAATAACAGGAGGAGAGAACCATGAGCCGTGAAGTCGTCGTCGTCAGCGGGGTGCGCACCGCCATCGGAACCTTTGGTGGCAGCTTGAAAGACACGCCCCCCACCGAACTGGCCGCCCTGGTCGTGCGCGAGGCCCTGGCCCGCGCCAAGGTGGAAGGCAAAGACGTGGGCCACGTCGTCTTCGGCCACGTGGTCAACACCGAGCCCAAGGACATGTACCTCTCACGCGTGGCCGCGCTCAATGGCGGCTGCGCCGAGGGCACGCCCGCCTACAACGTCAACCGCCTGTGCGGCTCGGGCCTGCAGGCCATCGTGTCGGCCTCGCAGTCCATCCTGCTGGGCGACTGCGAGGTGGCCATTGGCGGTGGCGCCGAGAACATGAGCCGCGGGCCCTATGCCAACCTCACGCAGCGCTGGGGCACACGCATGGGCGATGCCAAGCTGGTGGACATGATGACCGGCGCCCTGCACGACCCCTTCCATGGCATCCACATGGGCGTGACCGCCGAGAACGTGGCCGCCAAATACGGCATCACCCGCGAGATGCAGGACGCCCTGGCCGTGCAAAGCCACAACCGCGCCGAAAAGGCAGCAGCCGCCGGCTTCTTCAAAGACCAGATCGTGCCCGTCATGCTCAAGAGCAAAAAGGGCGAGGTGGCCTACGACACCGACGAGCATTTCCGCCCCAACGCCAAGATGGAGGACTTCTCCAAGCTCAAGGCGGTGTTCATCAAGGACAACGGCACGGTGACGGCGGGCAATGCCTCCGGCATCAATGACGCCGCCGCCGCCCTGGTGCTGATGGAGGCCAAGGCCGCCCAGGCGCACGGTGCCAAGCCACTGGCGCGGCTGGTGGGCTATGCCCACACGGGCCTGGACCCCAAGTACATGGGCGTGGGCCCGATCTCGGCCACACAGGCGGTGCTCAAGCGCACCGGCCTGAAGGTGCAGGACCTGGACGTCATCGAGGCCAATGAGGCCTTTGCGGCCCAGGCATGCGCGGTCACCCAGGAGCTGGGGCTGGATCCGGCCAAGGTCAACCCCAACGGCTCAGGCATCTCGCTGGGCCACCCCATCGGCGCCACCGGCGCGCTGATCACGGTCAAGGCCCTGCACGAGCTGCAGCGCGTCCAGGGCCGCTACGCGCTGGTCACCATGTGCATAGGCGGCGGCCAGGGCATTGCGGCGATCTTCGAGCGCATGTGATCCGCGCGCCGGCCCGCTGACGAAACCGCCTTTCGGGGCGGTTTTGTTTTAGCTGCACGCCCGGATGTACCCCAAGGACACAGGTCGCCCAAAAGCCTTATGCTCCCGGCCTTGAGCCGACTGAGGAAAACACATGACCACCGCCCAAGCCACCTACCCCGCCATCGCCCCCAGCCTCGCCTGGTCTGAAGACCTGGTGTTGGGCCTGGACGCCATCGACCGCACACACGAAGAGTTTGTCCAGCTGCTCGCCGAAACAGAAATGGCGGCCGATGACGCACTGCTGGCCAAGCTGCAGGCCCTGACCGAGCACACCATCGATCACTTCGAGCGCGAAGACCAATGGATGGCCAGCACCCAGTTCGGGCCCATGAATTGCCATGCCATGCAGCACCGCGTGGTGTTGCAGACGCTCGAAGAGCTGATGCGCCGTGGGCGCGACGACGGCGAGCTGGACCTGGTGCGCGAGATCCTGCCCGAGCTGGGCAAGTGGTTCAGCCAGCACGCCCAGACCATGGACGCAGGCCTGGCGGTGCACCTGGAGCAGGTGGGTTTTGACCCCGCCACAGGCCA
Organism: Comamonadaceae bacterium; assembly: GCA_947457975.1. GTDB lineage: Bacteria > Pseudomonadota > Gammaproteobacteria > Burkholderiales > Burkholderiaceae_C > Polaromonas. Next base: position 3,748 of record CANGYC010000006.1, read on the forward strand.
CATGACCACGCCGCCCGAGGCCCAGGCCGGCTGCGGCAGCGCCTCCTGCGCCAGCTAAAGCCAGCCCCCTTACGGGCAGACGGACAAACAAAAAGGCCCCGAGGGGCCTTTTTGCTTGGGGCGCAGGGGTTCTCAGGCCAGGGGCTTGAACGCAAAGCCGCTGCCCGAAGCTTCCATGGTGCCCATGGCGGGGAAGGGGAAGTGGAAGCCGCCGGTGAGCGCGCGGTCCTTCACCAGGCCGTCGAACACACGGCGGCGCGTCATGCGCGCGGCCACCGGGTCCATGTCGAACACCACCGCCCAGTCCGGGTTGCGGGCAAAGAGCGAGGGGATGTTGGTGACGTCGGCCACGTAATGGAAAGCCTGGCCCTGCGACTCCACTTTGAAGATGCACATGCCCGGCGTGTGGCCGTAGGCTGCACTGGCGGTGATGCCCGGGGCAATCTGCGCACCGGCCTCGAAGCGAACCATCTGCTCGGCCGGCATGTTGCCGAAGACCCGGCGCGCCAGCATGAAGTTACCGCGGGCACCCTGGGGCGCCGCGTTCATGCGGGCGTCATCCATCCAGAAGGCATGCTCGACGGCCGGCACGTGCACCTTGGCGCGCGGAAAGGTGAGCGAGCCGTCTTTCATGCGCAGACCGTTGATGTGGTCGCCATGAAAGTGGCTGATCACCACATCGGTCACGTCCTCGAGCTTGTAGCCAGCGGCCTCCATGTTGGCGCGCAGGCGGCCGGTGGTGCCAGGGCCATTGTCGGCAAAGCCGGTGTCAAACAGGAAGCGGCGGTCACCGCTGACCACCAGGAAGGGCGTGTAGGGCACGTCCACATACTCGGTGGGCAGGGACTGCGAGGCCAGCAAGGCCTGGACCTGCTCCAAGGGCGCATTGACCACGAACTCCTGGCCGAGCGGGCGGCGCACCACACCGTCGTTGAGGGCGATCACGTCGATGGCGCCAATCTTGGTGCGGCGAAAACCCGGGGCAGCCGGCGTGGGGGTGCCGATGTTGGGCGAGACCTGGGAGGACACCGAGGTCAGCGACATGACGGCCGTGCCGGCCAGGGCCGCACCAAGTAGTTTTCTTCTTTGCATTTCGTCTCTCTCCTGCGGTAGGTAAATCACAAACGCCCGCCCGCAACAGGGGGCGACTCAAGCAAAGGATTCTGCGCCTCGAGGCGAGGCAAAGCAGATCAGTCAACCAAAGCAAGGGTTAACCCTTGCTGGGGGTAGGCGCCTCGCCCAGCCAGTGGCGGGCCGTCACCTCGAGGATGCGTGCGGCGCGCTCCAGCGTGTCCTCGCTGAGCTCACGCCGGGTGCGTGCACGCAAGCGGTTGAGCAAAACCAGCTCGGCCGCGCCCGCGCGCAGGCCCAGCACTTGCCGGGCGGACGCCGGCACCGAGTTCTCGGGGCCCGCCCAGTGCACGGCCTGCCGATGACGCGCATCGGCGCAAATGATCAACATGTATTTGTCTCCTGGTGATGGGGTGGCGCCCACAGCGTCGTCTGAACGCGCACGCCTGAACCCCGCATCAGGGGCTGCAGAGCTTGCGGTGTGCATGCTGCGCCTGCGCCGCCTGTATGGGATGCAGATGCTACGGGGGGCCTGCGGCCGACCTCGTCGGTGCGCCGCCCATGGGCTTGTCAGACACGGCCGACGAGCTCCAATGTCCCCGCGGCTGTGCTGGCGCAAGGCGGGTAGGGCGCCGTAGGATCAAAGCACCCCGGGCCGCACGGCGGCTTGTCCACCCCAGAAGTAAAGGCCCGCATGACCCACCTGTTCGAACCCACCCAGGCCGGCGAGCTCGCGCTGGCCAACCGCATCGTGATGGCCCCGCTCACGCGCAACCGGGCCCCGGGCGCCATACCCACGCCCCTCATGGCCGAGTACTACGCGCAGCGGGCCTCGGCCGGGCTCATCATCAGCGAGGCCACCGCCATCAGCCACCAGGGCCAGGGCTATGCCGACGTGCCGGGCCTGTACGGCCCCGAACAACTCGATGGCTGGAAGCGCGTGACGCAGGCCGTGCACCAGGCCGGCGGGCAGATCGTGGTGCAGCTCTGGCACGTGGGCCGCATCTCGCACACCAGCCTGCAGCCCGATGACCGCGCACCCGTGGCGCCCTCGGCGCTGCGCGCGCAGGCCAAGACCGTGCTGATCAAGAACGGCCAGCCCGAATTTGTCGACACCTCCCAGCCCCGGGCACTCGAGGCCGAAGAACTGCCGGCCCTGGTGCACACCTACCAGGCCGCGGCCCGCAACGCGGTGGAGACCGCCGGTTTCGACGGCGTGGAAATCCACGCGGCCAACGGCTACCTGCTGGACCAGTTCCTCAAAGATGGCAGCAACCACCGCAGTGACGACTACGGCGGCCGCATCGCCAACCGCTGCCGGCTCACGCTCGAAGTCACGCGCGCCATCGCCGACGCCATCGGCGGCGGGCGCACGGGCATCCGACTCTCGCCGGTCACACCGGCCAACGACAGCCACGACAGCCACCCGCAAGCCCTGTTCGAGCACCTGGTGCGCGAACTCGCCGCGCTCCATCTGGCTTTTGTGCACGTGATCGAAGGCGCCACCGCCGGGCCGCGCAGCCTGGAAGACCGCCCCTTCGACTATGGCGAGCTGCGCCGCAGCTACCGCCAGGCCGGCGGCAAGGGCGCCTGGATGGTGAACAACGGCTACGACCAGGCGCTGGCCGAGCGCGCACTGGCCGAGGGCGCAGACCTCGTGGCCTTCGGCCGGCCCTTCATTGCCAACCCGGACCTGGTGCGGCGCTTCAGGGAGGGCGCAGCGCTGAATCCGCTGGATGCCACCACGCTCTACGGCGGCGGCGCGCACGGCTACACCGACTACCCGGCGCTGTCCTGAGCGCCCCTGGCCGCAGAATGGGCGAGTCACCTCAGCGACTCCTTGACGCACCTCAAGCGCAGCGCGGATGCGGCCCAGGGTGTACACCCTGGGTGATGCAGCCGGTTCATGCGCCAGGCGCACACCCACACACACCACGAGGAGACATGTCATGAACAACAAACACATCGGACGACGTCAATGGCTGGGCGCCGGCCTGGGGCTGGCAATGGGCGCGGTCCCAGGGGCCGGGGCCTGGGCCCAGAGCGCCTTCCCCAGCCGGCCCATCCGCATCATCGTGCCCTATGCCCCGGGCGGAACCACCGACATCGTGGGGCGTCGCATGGGCCAGCGCCTATCCGAGCTGCTGGGCCAGCCGGTGGTGGTGGAAAACCGCGCCGGCGGCAACACCGGCATCGGGGCCGAGGCGGTGGCCAAGTCCGCGCCCGACGGCCACACCCTGCTGTTCACGAACGACGCCACCTTCGTGGCCAACCCCGTGCTCTTTCCCAAGCTGCCCTACGACGTGCAGCGCGACTTCACGCCCGTGGCCTCCGTCACCTATGTGGCCCTGGCGCTGGTGGTCAATGCCGCCACGCCGGTGCAAAGCATGAAGGACCTGGCCACCTACATGAAAAGCCGCAATGACCTGAGCTACGGCTCCTTCGGTTCGGGCAGTCAGCCGCACCTCATGGGCGAGATGCTCAAAAAACTCACCGGCGCCAACCTGGTTCACGTGCCCTACAAGGGCGCGGGGCCGGCGGTGACCGACGTGCTGGGCAACCAGATCCTGCTGACCTTCCCGGCCTACCCAACGATCCAGGGTCACGTGAGCGCCGGCAAGCTCAAGGTGCTGGCCGTCAGTGGCGACAAGCGCATTCCACTGGCCCCTGAGGTGCCCACCTTCACCGAAGCCGGCTTCAAGGACATGGACATGGGCGCCTGGTACGGCTTTCTGGCGCCGGCCGGCACACCGCGCGACATCGTGGACAAGCTCAACGCCACGGTCAACGCCATCCTGGCCGACCGCGACTTCGTCGAGAAACACATGACCAGCCAGGGCATGGCGCCCATGGGCGGCAGCGCCGCGCAAATGGGCGCACTCATGCGCTCGGAGATACAGCGCACCGCCGACTACGTGAAGAAATCAGGCGCGCGGGTGGAGTGAAGCGGGCGGGCGCCAGCGCTTGAGCGTGAGCGCATTGGCCATCACGCTCACGCTGGACAGCGCCATGGCCGCACCGGCCACCACCGGGCTCAAATAGCCCAGCGCGGCCAGCGGAATGCCGGCCACGTTGTAAACAAAGGCCCAGAAGAGGTTCTGCCGGATCTTGAGCACCGTGCGGTGCGAGATGTCCAGCGCCGCCGCCACCAGCGCGACATCGCCGCGCATGAGCGTCACGCCGGCCGCGTGCATGGCCACGTCGGTGCCGGTGCCCATGGCCATGCCCACGTCGGCCGCGGCCAGGGCCGGCGCGTCGTTCACGCCATCACCCACCATTACCACGGCGCCCTGGCCGTGCAGGCCGGCCTTGAGCTCGGCCACGCGACGGGCCTTGTCCGCCGGGAGCACCTCGGCCATCACCTCCTCGGGGGCCAGGCCCAGGCGCGCGCCCATGGCCAGCGCCGCCGCCCGGTTGTCGCCCGAGATGATGCGCAGCTGCACCGGACGGGCACGCAGCGCGGCCAGGGCCTCACGCGCGCCGGCCTTGGGTTCGTCGGCAAAGGCCATGAGGGCCTGCACTTGGTAGCCGCCCGGGGCCGCCAGGTCGTGCTTCAAGAGCACCGACAGCGTGGCGCCGCGCGCCTGCTGCTGCTCGGCCACCGACTGCAGCGCGCCGAGCGGGACGGCCAGCTCCTCCAGCCAGCGCAGGCTGGCCACGGCATGGCGCTGGGCGTTCACCTCCCCCTGCATGCCCCGGCCCGCCACGGCCTGCACATTCTGCGGTGATGCCACGGGCAAACCTTCTTCGCGCGCCGCCTGCACCACAGCCCGCGCCAGCGGATGCTCGCTGCCGCTTTGCAGACTGGCGGCCACCGCCAGCAAGTCCTCCCGCGGCTGGCCAGGCACCGGCTCGAAAGCCACCAGGCGGGGCTGACCCACGGTAAGCGTGCCGGTTTTGTCGAAAGCCACCACCTTGGCGCGGTGCGCCAGTTCCAGGGCCTGCGCGTCCTTGATGAGAATGCCGTGGCGCGCCGCCACCCCGGTGCCGGCCATGATGGCCGCGGGCGTGGCCAGGCCCAAGGCACAGGGGCAGGCGATCACCAGCACCGCCACGGCGCGGATGAGGGCGAGCTCCAGGGGCTGGCCGGCCAGCAGCCAGCCGACCAGCGTGGCCAGCGCCACCACCATGACCACCGGCACGAACACCGCCGAGACCTGGTCCACCAGGCGCTGGATGGGCGCCTTGGCCGCCTGCGCGTCTTCCACCAGGCCAATGATGCGGGCCAGCACCGTGTCGCGGCCCACGGCGGTCACACGCATGAGCACACGGCCCTCTCCGTTGATGCTGCCACCAGTCAGCGATGCGCCCACCTCCTTGGCCACCGGCAGCGGCTCGCCGGTGAGCATGGACTCGTCCACCTGCGTGCGGCCCTCGAGCACCTGGCCGTCCACAGGGATGCGCTCGCCCGGCAGCACCACCACCACATCGCCACGCAGCACCTCGGCCACCGGCACGTCGGCCGTCTCACCGGACTTCAGGACCACGTGCGCCAGGGGCGGCCTGAGCGCATGCAGGGCGCGGATGGCAGAGGTGGTCTGCCGCTTGGCGCGCAGCTCCAGCCACTTGCCCAGCATCACCAGCGTGATCACCACGGCCGAGGCCTCGAAGTACAGATGCGGCACCACGCCCGCCTTGGCCGTGAGCCAGAGCCACATCGACAAGCCCCAACCCGCCGAGGTGCCCACCGCCACCAGCAGGTCCATATTGCCGGTGCGGGCCTTCAGCGCATACCAGCCGGCCTTGTAAAAGTGCGCACCCAGAATGAACTGCACAGGCGTGGCCAACAGGAACTGCAGCCAGGCCGGCAGCATCCAGTGGCGGCCCAGCAGCTCGGCGAGCATGGGCAGGACCAAGGGCAAGGACAGCGCCAGGCCCCAGGCCACGGGGCCGAAGCCCGTCCATGGCGAGGCCTGGTCCTGCGCGTCGGCCAGGGCCTGCTCGCGCACGCCATAGCCGGCGTCGCGCACGGCCCGCCTCAGCAAGGCCTCGCCCTGCTCGGACGCCTGCATCACGATGCGGGCCGACTCGGTGGCCAGGTTGACGGTGGCCGCCTCCACCCCCGGCACCTTCTTGAGCGCACGCTCCACGCGCGACACACACGAAGCGCAGGTCATGCCCTCGATGCCCAGGTCCAGGGTCTGGCCATCGGGGCCGGGCAGGGGACAGGCCTCGGCCGGAGCGCTCTGCAGGGGGGCGTTGTTCATACGGGCAGCTTAAGGCTTGACATGAGGTCAAGGTCAAGCGCTGCGTTGGCGCTTGATCCAGGTCAAGCACAAAGACGCCTGACCTTGCGATGGTGGGAGGCTTGAAACTATGCTCAGTCCAATCACTGCGGGAGCCTTCACCATGAACCAGAACTTCACCGTCACCGGCATGACCTGCGGCCACTGCGAGCGCGCCGTCACCCAGGCCATCAAGGCATTGGACCCACAGGCCCAGGTGCAAATCGACCGCCAGCAAAACCTGGTTCAGGTGCAAAGCCAACAAGCGCGCGACGCGCTGGCCCAGGCCATTGCTGAAGAGGGCTACCAGGTTGTCTGAGGCGGGCGGGCACGCGGGCTAGGCCTTCACGGCGTCTTTACATCCGCTCACCCGAACAGCATGGAGCAGACACAAGCCACTCGCACACTGTGAAGCAGGCAAGCACGGGCTTGCCACTTTTCAAAAGGACAACCCCATGACCCACCTGTCTTCTCATCGCCCCCGCCTGACCCACTCTCGCCTGACCCACTGTCTTTTGGGCCTGCTGCTCGGCTCAGCCAGCCTGCTGGCCGCTGCGCAGCCCGCCCAAGGCACACCCCCCGCCGCCAACCCGACGGCCACACACAGCCGCATGGCCGAGCGCATGCAGGCCGGGCAAACCAAACGTCTGCAAGAACTCAAAGCCAAGCTGCAGCTCACGCCTGAGCAGGAAAGCGCCTGGAGCAGCTACGCCGCCGCACTGCAGACTCGGCCTGCCCACTTGGCCGAACACGAGCAACAGCACCAGGAACTGTCCCGGCTGAGCACGCCCGAGCGCATTGACCGCATGAAAAGCCTGCGCGCGCAGCACCAGAGCGAGATGAACGCCCTGATGGACCGTCGGGGCGAGGCCACCAAGAACTTCTACGCCACGATCAACCCGGAACAGAAGAAGGTGTTCGACCGTGAGACAGCCCGCGTGATGGCGGGACGACACGGACACGGGCCCGCAGGCCACCATGACGGCCACCACCGCCATGAAGGCGGCCGCAGCTGAAAGCCCGCCTTACTGGCCGCCGAAGGGCTTCACACCGATGAGCACGGCGTGAAGCCAAAAGGCAAACACTGCCCAGGCCACGCCACCGGCCAGCACCGCGAGCACGGTGGCACCCAAGCGACCAGGCGGATAGCTGCGGCCATCGCGGCGGTCGCGGCGGCGCAGCACGATGAATTGCGCGACCGACCAGGCCAGGAAGCTGCCGAAGAGCAGCACATCGGCCAGCGAGCCATTGGCCAGCAGATGGGCCAGGGCCCAGGCTTTGACCGACAGCACCATGGGATGGTGAAAACGCGCCTTGATCTGGTTGCCCGGCACGAAGGCGGCGGCCAGCAACACAAAAGACAGCAAGGTCACCAGGGCCGCGGCATGGCGCAAGCCCGCCGGAGGCTGCCACAGCAGCACGGGAGACTGGCGCGCCAGGCCCCAACCCCACACGATCAAAACCAGTCCCGCCAGAGACAAGGCGGTGTAGAGCATCTTCCAGGGCTGCAGACCCATGCGCGCCACCATCTGACTGCGCCAGCCGTCGGCAAAGATGCGCGCGGAATGAATACCCAGAAAAAGCACCAAGCCAGCCAGCAAATACTCCATGATCTCGTCCTTGTCGTGAGGTTCAGCACAGTATAGGAAGGCGCACCTTGCAGCCGAGCGCTGCTTGCTGTCCTACACGAGCTGTGGGGCTTTCCACGGTACAACCACGGCCAAGCCGCCCCCACCGCCGACCGCACACCACCCAAGATCCATGCTCGTTCAACGCATTGCCTCCAGCGGTCAACACTTCTCGCCCAACTCAGCCGAGCGCACTGGTGATTTTTCATTCAAGGTCCTCACCGTGAACATCCACAAGGGCTTTACTGTCTTCAACCGCAAATTCATGCTGCATGAGTTGCGCGAAGCCGTGCGCGCGGTGGGCGCGGACGTGGTGTTCCTGCAGGAAGTGGCCGGCACGCACGCCACGCATGGCCAGCGCTGGGAGAACTACCCCGAGGCGCCGCACTACGAATTCCTGGCCGACAGCATCTGGCCGCAGTACGCCTACGGCCGCAATGCGGTGTACACCAACGGTCACCACGGCAACGCCGTGCTCTCGAAGTTCCCGATCACGCACCACGAAAACAGGGACATCTCCATCAGCGGCCCCGAACGGCGCGGCCTGCTGCACTGCGTGCTGGCCTTGCCAGAAGGGCGCGGCCAGGTGCATGCGATCTGCGTTCACCTGGGTCTCCTAGAGGCCCACCGCCGCCAGCAGATGAACATGCTGTGCAAGATGGTGCGCGAGGACGTGCCGGCCGAGGCGCCCGTGGTGGTGGCAGGCGACTTCAATGACTGGCGCCGCCGCGCGCACGACCAGCTGGAAAAGGGCGCCGGCCTGCACGAAGTTTTTGTCAAGGCGCATGGCAGGCCGGCGCGCACCTTCCCCGCGCGCATGCCGCTGCTGCACCTGGACCGCATTTACGTGCGCCATGCCGTGGCACACGCCCCGATGGTGCTGCCCAGGCGACCCTGGTCACACCTGTCGGACCACGCCCCACTGGCCGCGGAGATCGTGCTGTGAGGCGCTAAGTCAGCCGCAGCGCAGGCTGCAGACCCATGAAAACACGTTGGATCACCGGCAACCAGATTCAACTCCTCGAGAACGGCGAGGCGTTCTTCCCCCGGGTGTTCGAGACGATTTCGCAGGCGCAGCAGGAGGTGATCGTTGAGACCTTCATCCTGTTTGACGACCCTGTGGGCCGGGCCCTGCAAGCCGCACTGCTGCAGGCCGCCCGGCGCGGCGCGCGGGTGGACATCACCATCGACGGCTTCGGCTCGCCCGACCTGCCAGACGCCTTCATCTCCAGCCTCACGCAGGCGGGGGTGCGCATCCATGTGTTCGATCCGGCGCCACGCCTGTGGGGCTGGCGCACCAACCTGTTCAGGCGCATGCACCGCAAAATCGTGGTGGTCGATGGCGCTCGGGCCTTTGTGGGCGGCATCAACTACTCGGCCGAGCAGCTGTTGAGCTACGGCCCCAGCGCCAAGCTGGACTACGCCGTCGAGATCGAGGGGCCCCTGGTGTCGCACATCCGGGGCTTTGCCGTGCATGCCATGGCGGCAGGGCAACTGACCAGATCGCCCGCGGGCCAGCACGCGCTCACGCCCGAGGATGTGCTGCGGCGCTATCCCCCCTTGCAGAGCCCGCCGCCAACGGCGGGGCACATGTCCGCCATGCTGGTGACGCGCGACAACCACCGCCACACGCACGACATCGAACAGCACTACCGCGTGGCCATCCGAGCCGCTCGGGATCGCGTGGTGATCGCCAACGCCTATTTCTTTCCGGGCTATCGCCTGCTGCGCGAGTTGCGGCGGGCTGCCCGCCGGGGGGTGCGGGTCGAGCTGATCCTGCAGGGCGAACCGGACATGCCCATTGTTAAAACAGCGGCCCGTCTGCTCTACCACCACCTGCTCAGCGCGGGGGTGCGCATCTACGAATACCGAGAGCGCCCGCTGCACGGAAAAGTGGCCACCAGCGACCATGAATGGTCGACCGTGGGCTCCAGCAACCTGGATCCACTGAGCTTGTCGCTGAACCTGGAGGCCAATGTCGTCATCCGCGATGCGGATTTCAACCGGCAACTTCAAGGCAGGCTGGACGAGTTGATCTGCCACCGCTGCCAGGAAATCTTCGCCAGTCCGCTGCAGGAATCGAGCTGGTGGCGCCTGCTGCGCAGTTTCCTCGTGTTTCATGTGCTGCGGCTTTATCCCTCCTGGGCAGGTTGGTTGCCAGCGCACCAGCCCCGGCTCACGCCGGCCGAAAACCTGCTCCAGGCCGAACGTTGACGCGTCACGCCTGGTGGCCCTGGGCCAAAACCGTCCTGCTGCTCACGTTTTTAGGCGGCGTCGGGGTGCTGATCGCCCACGAGGCCCAGACCATTGCATGGGCAGAGGTGCTGAACAGCTTGCGCGCCTATCCGGCCAGCGTGCTGGCGCTGGCCGCATCGCTGGCTGCCCTGAGCCTGGCGCTCTACAGCTGTTACGACCTGCTGGGGCGCCGCTACTGCGGGCACACCCTGAGCACGCGCACCGTGCTCTCCGTGGCCTTCATCAGCTATGTGTTCAACCTCAACCTGGGCGCACTGGTCGGCGGTATTGCCTTTCGCTTGCGGCTGTACGCTCGTCTGGGCCTGAGCCTGGGGCAAATCTCCCGTGTGGTGGGCCTGTCCATGCTCACCAACTGGCTGGGCTACCTGGTCTTGGCCGGCGGCCTGTTCGTGCTGCATCCCCCGGCCCTTCCCTCGAACTGGCCGCTCGAGAGACGGGGTGTGCAGCTGCTGGGAATGGGGCTGCTGTTGGCCGCAGCGGCCTACTTGCTGCTGTGCACCTGGACACGCCAGCGCACACTGCATCTGCGGGGCCATCGCCTGAAGGTGCCCTCCGCACGCATGGCATGGCTGCAGGCGGCCATGGGCTTGGTGCATTGGCTGCTGCTGGGCTGCCTAATGAAAGTGCTGATGCCGCACGGTCTGGATTTCCCCACGGTGATGGCGGTGCTCCTGCTGGCCGCCGTGGCCGGCGTATTGGCGCATGTGCCGGCCGGCATCGGGGTGCTGGAAGCCGTGTTTCTGGCGCTCTTGTCGCACCAGGTGCCCGGCCATGAGCTGCTGGCTGCACTGCTGGCCTACCGCTTGATTTACTACCTGGTGCCCCTGTTGCTGGCGGTCCTCCTGTACCTGTTCACAGAGGCAGATATGTTTCGGGCCAAGGCGGCTCTGGCAAGCGGCAAAACAGAGCAGCCCGTGGCTGAGCCTGACTGCTAAAATTTGTGGCACTCCGGTGTGGCTACGGCCATGCTCCCCTGCTGGACAGCTCGTCACTCTCTATCGGCCAGCCCATGCCTGTTGCCTCTTCGGCCTCTTCGAACACCCCCGCCTCTTTCGAGATCAAGAGCGCCAACCTGCCCCTGGTGGCCCTGTTGCTGAAATCGGCCGACCTTCAGGTGCTGGCCAAAGACATGGCCCAACGCTTTGGTGACATCCCTGACTTCTTCGACAACGACCCGCTGGTGATCGACCTCACGCCGCTCAATGCGGCCGCACGGCGGGCAGGCAGCGAGCTGGCCACCATCGACTTTTCGGCACTACTCGCCGTGCTGGCACCCTACAAGGTCAAAGCCATCGCGCTGCGCGGCGGCACACCTGAACAAATGTCTGCAGGCCTGGCTGCCGGCCTGCTGGCAGCACCTGATGCAAGGGTGGTGGCCAGCGCCTCGCCCGCCCCGGCGGCCGAAGCTGAACAAAGCAAACCAGCACCAGTGGCCGTGCCCACCGCAGAACCCGCGCCGGGTGCGATGGTCATCACCAAACCGCTGCGCTCAGGCCAGCAGGTCTACGCCCGCGGCCGCGACCTGGTGGTGATGGCCATGGTCAACGCAGGTGCAGAAGTGATCGCCGACGGCCACATTCATGTGTACGCTCCCCTGCGCGGCAAAGCCATGGCAGGTGCGCGTGGCAACACGCAGGCGCGCATCTTTGCGCAAAGCCTGGAAGCCGAATTACTGTCCATCGCCGGCATCTACCGCACCAGCGACGTGGCCCTGCCAGCCCAGGTGCGCGGACGGGCTGCCATGGTCAGCCTGCACAGTGGCCCCGATGGCGACAAACTGGTGATGGAGGCGCTCAAGTGAAGCACCTGCCGCGCACCAACCCTTTTTACACGCAACCCGCCGGTGAGTTCACCGGCTTCAACAAGGACTTTGAGTAATGGCACGAATCATTGTGGTGACCTCCGGCAAGGGTGGTGTGGGCAAAACCACCACCAGCGCCAGCTTTGCCACCGGGCTGGCCCTGCGTGGCTTCAAGACGGCCGTGATCGACTTCGACGTCGGCCTGCGCAACCTGGACCTCATCATGGGCTGCGAACGCCGCGTGGTGTATGACCTGATCAATGTCATCCACAACGAAGCCAACCTGCACCAGGCACTCATCAAAGACAAGCAGTGCGAAAACCTCTTTGTGCTGGCAGCATCGCAAACGCGCGACAAGGAAGCCCTCACGCAAGACGGCGTAGAACGCGTGCTCAAGGAGTTGGGCGAAATGGGCTTTGACTACATCGTCTGCGATTCGCCCGCTGGCATCGAAACCGGTGCCCTCATGGCCATGCACTTTGCCGATGAGGCCTTGGTGGTGACCAACCCCGAGGTGTCTTCGGTGCGCGACTCTGACCGCATCCTGGGCATGCTCTCGAGCAAGACCAAGCGGGCCATGGAAGGCAGTGAGCCCATCAAGGAACACTTGCTTATTACGCGCTACAACCCCAACCGCGTGGACCAGGGGCAGATGCTGTCCTTGGACGACATCCAGGACATACTGCGCATTCCGCTGATCGGCGTGATCCCCGAATCGGAGACCGTGCTGCAAGCTTCCAACCAGGGCGTTCCCACCATCCACATGCAAGGCAGCGATGTGTCTGAGGCCTACAAGGACGTGATCGACCGCCTGCTCGGTGAAGAGCGCCCCCTGCGCTTTGTGGAAGCGCAGAAGCAGGGCTTCTTCAAGCGCCTCTTCGGAGGAAAGTAAATGAGCTCCTTTCTTTCATTCCTCCTGGGCGAGAAGAAAAAGACGGCCAATGTGGCCAAGGAGCGTCTGCAAATCATCCTGGCGCATGAGCGAACGGGCAACCGCCACCACCAACCCGACTACCTGCCGCAACTGCAGCGCGACCTGGTGGCGGTGATCTCCAAGTACATCCAGATCAATCCCAACGACATCAAGGTCAACCTGGAGCGCCAGGACAACCTCGATGTGCTGGAAGTCAAGATCGAGCTGCCCGAGGACAAAAAGTAAGTCCTCTTCGCAGGAGCACTCAGCAGCCCATGAAACGGCCCCTCCTGCAGGGGCCGTTTTGCTAGGTAGCCGGAAACAGCCCAGCCCGGCATCAACGAGATTTACCACCCATGGGCGCGCCAGGCCCTCCCATGCGCGCACGCACCTGGTTGTCGGAGCCCACTTTGCTTTCACGATCGCTGCGGCTCAGAGGCGTGCGCTGGGCCTCATTTTTCTGCGTCGCCGGCTGCGCACCGCTTTTGTTGTGGTCGTTCTCGACTTTGCCGCCTGAGCCTTGCATGTTCGGCTTTGACTTGTCGTGACCAGACTTGGGATGGCGTGCCATGGCGCTTCCTTCATGAAAACAAGAACAGGGAAGCACTCATTCTGAAAAAGAAAGACGCGCAGGATGTCAGACAAGCACCCGAGAGTGTTGCGATTTCAAGGCAAATGGCAACCCAGGGGCCAGGCTGTCTTCTTGTTCTCTCTTCTTATGTATTTATTTATTTAAAGATAGTAGTAGCTAGTAGAGCAGCCATGGTTTTGTGCATAACTGTGTTTTCTCTTTTAAAAACAAGGGCTTGTCACTCATAAAAGCATGTGTGCCGACCCCTTTTGCCGCTGTCGTGCAGACATGAACAAGTCGCCATCAGGGTCCAGGCTTGTGGACAAGTGGGTGCTTGTTCAAGTTCTATCCCCAGTGTTTGCCGTCGGTTTGACCTGGAAATCCTGCATCCAGTGGCATGGCACACCAGTTGCTTTATGACCTGATCACCCTTGCCATGTCGGCCCACCGACACACCACCGCGGGAGACCAGCGCATGACGTACTACACCTCGCTCACAGGGCTTCAGGCGGCCAATACCCAGTTGGCGGCCACGTCCAACAACGTGGCCAATGTGGATACGAACAGTTTCAAGCGTTCCAAAACCTCGTTCGAGGCCATCTACTCGTCCACCTTGCAGCAAAGCCCGACCCAGACCGGCCAGGGTGTTGCGGTCGCGTCCATTCAACAGGATTTCGGTCAGGGCAACATTGCCAACTCAGCCAATCAGCTTGACCTGGCTGTCTTGGGTAATGGATTTTTCCCCGTCAAGTCCAGCTTGGATTTGCGGGACATGTTCACGCGCGACGGTGCCTTCAAGTTCAACCAAGACCGCTTCGTGGTCAACAGTGCTGGCGAGTTTTTGCAAGCGGCCCGTGTGGATGCGGCGGGAAACCCTTTGTCCACGACCTTGCAGAGCCTGCAGATTCCACAGAAGACCACTGGTCAGTTCAGGCCGACCCGTCAGCTGGAGTTGTCGAATAACTTTTCAGCTGAATCCAAAGTCATCAACAAGGCCTTCAACAGCCAGGACCCCAGCACCTACAGTTACAAGAACAACATGGAGCTCGTGGATGGCACGGGCAAGGTGCATCAGGGCACGCTGTTCTACATCAAGGCGCGCGAGGCCGATCAGCTCAACCCCACCACCGACTGGAAAACCGTGCTCATGGTGGATGGTCAGGTGGTGCCCGTCCAGCCTCGAGAGTACACGCGCCAGGCGGTGCCTACCAAGCAGGCCAACAACGAATTCATTGAGTGGTCGGGCCAGGGCGGTGGCAAGGATGTCATCAAGCTCAACGCCAGCACGCAGTTCGACACCACATTCAACGCCGTCTCTCTGGTCGGTGACAGGGTCTACCTGGGCACGGGAGACAGCGCCCGCCAATTGGGAACAGTAGACCCTGTGAACAACGGCCTCAACGGCAAGCCCTTGCGCATCAATCTGGCTCGCCAGGAGTTTGAAAACAGCAACTTCACCGACACCGATGGCACCGGCGCACTCAAGGGCTGGACCCGTCTGGATGGACAGATCCGGCTTGACGGTCAAACCCGCATTGCGGGCTTTCCCACACCTGTGGATGTCACAGCGCCCGCCCAAAGTGCAGGTGATGGTGTCATCACGAACAATGCCAGTTTCGCCACGGGCTACAGCGCTGCGGCGGGTCCCGATGGCACAGGAACGGCGCGCCTGAGTTCTACGGCCACCATCGATGCCGGTTACGGCATCTTGCGGGGTCCGGCCATCGTCAGTGACAAGCCCGTCTCGCTCAAGCCGGGTGACCAGGTGTCTTTTGACTGGAAAGCCAGCGGCGGTGACGATGCCTACGACGTCTACGCCTATCTGCTCAATGTGGACACAGGGCAGACGGTCAAGCTCCTCGACCAGACGGGACGAACCGCATCAGACCAGACCGACTGGCAAACTGCGACCCAGACCGTGGAGGCCGGGGGCAATTACAAATTCGTGTTCGTGTCGGGCTCTTTCGACGCAACAGGTGGCCGTGCCACGGGTGCGCAGCTGTTTGTCGACAACATTCGCACGCCCGCCACGGCACCACTGAACTCGTCCATGTTGGATCCCCTGGTGTCTTACAGCCAGACCCTCACAGACCAGGCCGGTCTGATTCGCTTTGACACCTCGGGCAACATCACCCCGGACTTGCAGCAACTGCAATTCCAGCTTCAGCCGGGCAGGCCTGACCTGCTGTCCATTCAGCTCAAGGGATCGACCCAGTCGCCCAATGCCTTTGCCCTGCGTTCGATCTCGCAGGACGGCAGGCCCGAAGGCGAGCTCACGGATATTGGCATCCAGAAAAACGGGCTCGTCACCGGCGTGTACTCCAACGGCCACCAGGCGGCCCTGGGCAAGATACTGCTGGCCAACTTCACCAACACCAGCGAACTGGGGCAAATGGGTGAATCACGCTATATCGCCACAGCGGGCTCGGGCGCGGCTTTCTACGGCTCGCCAGGCGATCAAGGCTTTGGCCAGGTGCAGTCGGGTGCGCTGGAAAAATCCAATGTGAACCTCACCAATGAAATGGTGGACCTGATCGCGGCGCAAAGAAACTTCCAGGCCAACGCCAAGGCGATTGAAACCATGTCCTTCATGACCAAGTCGCTGGTGGACAACATCACGTAAACAACGCCGGATGGACGCGCGCCTGTCGGCCAGCGGTCGTGCATCCATAATGCGTCGGTCTTCGGCTTTAGTCCTACCGGCTCGGCGCCTGTGCCAGGCCCGGCCGGCATTGCGCCCCGTGACCCCAGTCCTATCCATTGCCTGCGCCCTCAAAGACCGGCGCTCCGTGCGCGGCTTTCTTCCGAACCCCGTTCCCGACGACGTGGTCGAGGAACTGCTGGGCCTGGCCCGGCGCGCGCCCAGCGGGGCCAACCTGCAGCCCGGAAGCTTCATCGGCTTGCGGGGCGAAAGCCGCCGCCAGCTCTCTGATGAACTGGTGCAGGCCTTTCGCGAGGGACGTCAGGAGCCCGAGGACTACAGCTACTTCCCAGACCCCTTGCCCATGGGTTTGCGCCGCCGGCAGGTGGCCTCGGCCCAGGCGCTGTACGGCGCCCTCGGTGTGGCCCGCGATGACCGGGCTGGCCGCGACCAGCAGTTCGAGCGCAACTTCCGCTTTTTTGACGCGCCCGTGGCCCTGATCGTCACCATCGACCGGCGTTTTGGCCCTGGTGGCTACATGGACCTGGGCATGAGCCTCTACGGCCTCATGCTCGCCGCGCAAGCGCGCGGCCTGGCTACGTGTGCCATTGGAGCCGTCGCGTCCTATCCGGGCCTCATTCGGCGCGTGCTTTGCCTGCCGCAGGACAGCGCCATCGTGTGTGGCCTGGCCATCGGCCATGCCGACCCCGAGGCGCCGGTGAACCGCACCCTCACGGAACGCGCCGAGCTCTCGGACTACTTCCGCTGGGCAGAGTGATCACTGCGCCTCGACGAGCGCTGCCGCACCCAGACCACCCGCCCCCGCCACGCTCACCAGACCGCGTTGCCGGCCGCTGAGCTCCGAGAGCAGGCGCACCAGGGCAATGGCCCCTGAGGCGCCAATCGGATGACCCCGCGCCAGCCCACCGCCCTGGCGGTTCACCCGCGAGGCCTCCAGGCCCAGTTCATGGATGAAGCTCAGGCCCTGCACCGCAAAGGCATCGTGCAGCTCCACGGCATCGAGTTGATCGGCCTGCAGGCCACTGCGTTCCAGCAAGCCCTGCGCGGCCACGGCCGCGGCCCGCAGCGGCATGGAGGGGTCGGCCCCCACCGAGAGGTTGCCCAGCCACGCGGCCCGGGGCTGCAGCTTCCAGCGCTCGCAGGCCGCCGCCGTGGCCAGCACCACCAGCGCCGCGCCATCGGCCTTGGGCGAGATGCCCAGGGTGCTGATGGCATGCAGGCTGTCGGGGCTGAGCAGCACCACCGCCGGCAGGCGGGCCGCGCGCTGCAGGTCCAGCTGGCGCGGGTAGGCATCGCGCGCCAGGCCTGCGACGGGAACAATCTCGGCTGCCATGCGCGCAAGCGGGTCGAGCGCCCGGCCATGGCTTTGCAGCGCATAAGTGTCTTGCGCCACACGGGTGATGGCTTGGTGCTGCGCGTACACGCCGGCGGCCTCCAGCATGTCGGGGTCTTCCAGCGGCTCGGGCGTGAAGCGGGGGCGCTCGTAGGCCACGGGGGGCTCGCCAGGGGTCTGGGGCCGGTGCATGCGCAAGGGCGCGCGGCTCCAGGCCTCGGCACCACCGGCGATCACCACCGAGGCCTGGCCGCTGGCCAGCAGGCCCACGGCCACCGAGACGGCGTCCAGGCCTGCGCAGCATTGCGTGTCTATCGACAGCGCCGCACGGCGCTCTGGCAGGCCCGCTGCCAGGGCCAGCAGCCGGGCCGGGTTGCCGCCGGCCCCCAGGGCATTGCCCAGCACCACGGCATCAATGGCCTCGGGCGGCAGATTCAGCCGCGCGAGCAGGGCCTGCAGCACGGGCGCGCCGATCTCGTGCGCCTGAAGCTGCTTGAACGCGCCACCCACGGGCGCGACGGCGCTGCGCGCCCAGGCGGTGATCAGCGCATGGGGTGCAGCCATGCCTTCTCCTGTTCGAGCTGCGCCAGGGCGCGGGCCAGCTGCGGGTGATCGGTTTTGCCGCTCGGTGTCTGCGGCCAGCGGCCCTCGGTGCAGAAAAACTGTCGGGGCGTCTTGAACGGCTCCAGATGTTCACGGCAAAACGCGGCCAAGGCCGCGGCGGCGGGCGCAGGCCCACCGCGTGGCTGCACGATGACCACCACCTGCTGCCCGCGCACTGGATCGGGCAGGCCATGCACCGACGCGGCCTGCACCTGCGGGTGCGTGCACAGCAAGCTCTCCAGTTCTTCGGGAAACAGGTTCTTGCCTTGCGTGACGATCATGCGCTGCTGGCGGCCGGCTAGGCACAAGAGGCCCGATGGCTCGAGCCAGCCCATGTCGCGCACCGACAGCCAGGGCCCGTCGCGCAAGGCAGCGGTGTGGTCGGTCGGGCCCACATAGTGGCTGAACAGCATGGGGCTGCGCACATAAATGAGGCCTGCGCCCTGCGCGTTGGGCTCGCGCACCTCGATCTGCACGTTATGGAAAGGGCGTCCCACCGCTTGAGCGGGGGCGGCCTCGTCGGCCTCCATCCAGGCGATGAAGCTGGTTTCGGAGGCGCCGTAGAACTCGATCACGCGCGCGTTCGGGAACAGGGCCTTGAGCTCTTGCGTGCGCTGGCGCATCCAGCGGGCACCACTGATCAGGATGAGCCGCAGGCCCTCGATGGGCGCCTGACCGCGCCGCCGCGCATGTTCGAGCAGCAGGGCCAGCTGGCTGGGCACGGCCACCAGGCAAGGGGTCTGGCCGCCGGCCAGGGTGGCCAGGGTCTGCGCGGGCGAAAAGCGCTCTTGCACTACCACGCCCGCCCCCGTCCACAGGCCCAGCACCATGCCAAAAAGAAAGAGGGAGTGCGAGATCCGGCCCGGCGCCAGCACACGCGTGCCGGCATCGGGGCCGAAGGCCTCCAGGCAGGCCTTGAGGCTCTCGGTCCAGGAGCGGTGGTCGCGCGCAAAGCCCTTGGGCAGGCCCGTGCTGCCGGAGGTAAAGCCCACGTAAAAAGGCGTGTGTGCGTCGGGCGCCGCCATGGACGTTGGCGCCTGCGAAAAAAAGCCGCGCGCTGCCTGCTGCATGGCCGGCGTCCAGTCAGGGTCGCCCACGGCGGCGCAGCGGCCGCTCGCGATAACAGCCAGAAAAGCCTGCAGTTGCTCGGCCGTGGACTGGCGCTCGTCAATGAACACCGCAGCCGGTGCTCGCGCGTCTTCCAGGGCGCGGGCCTGCGCCTGCACGGCCTCGTGCAGCTGCGCAAAACTCAGGCGCTGCACGCCGTCGTCAACGGAGATGGCCGCTCCCCGTGTGTGGGCCCAGTGCGCCAGCGGCGCATGGATGAGCTCGGCCAGGCCCGGAGGGTTCATCGCACCGTGCGCCCGCCCAGCGGCCAGTCGGGCAGGCCGCGTGCGACGGTGTGCGTGACAAAGGCCGTCATGGCGCACTTGATGAGGTCACCCGGCACGAACACCAGCGTGCCCAGCACGGCCTGCGTCCAGCCCAGGC